>JBBRGA010000042.1:0-23333 GCA_038241115.1 Burkholderiales bacterium
GTTGATGAAGGTTTTCAGCAAATGAATCGAGCTGATGCCGATGATGGCGGTGGCCAGCTTGACCTTGAGCACCGAAGCGTTGACGTGGCTGAGCCACTCTGGCTGGTCCGGGTGGTCTTCCAGGCCGAGGCGGGAGACGAAGGTTTCGTAGCCACCGACGATCACCATGATCAGCAAATTGCTGATCATCACCACATCGATCAGAGCCAGCACCACGAGCATGATGATGGTCTCGTTCAACGCGCCCACGGCCACGTCACTCTTGTAGCCAATGCTGCTCACGAGCTGGGCCAAGGCGTCCTTGCTGCCAAAAGCAGCCTCGATCAGGTGAACCAGCTCAACCCAGAAGTGAAATACGTAAACCACCTGCGCCAAGATCAATCCGATGTAGAGCGGCAGTTGCAACCACCGACTCATGAAGATGAATTTGGCGACAGGGCGCAAGAAGGTGGATCGAACAACGGGTTCTGTCATGGGGGCTTTGAAAAAAAGGAGAGTGAGTCGACGCTGAACCAGGTGTCTGGCGACGTCAGCGTAGTGTAAGCAGGGCTCAAGTCAGCTTCATGGCGAGAATGCTTGGCAAGACTCGTTTTCAGCACTTTTCCGAGCGCGTCAAGGTGCCAAGGCAGATGCGCAAAAAATTTCACAACGAAGGAGACACCCATGCCCGATTTTTCAGTCTATGCGCCGCCAACCGAATTGGCCAAAACCGCTCACGTGTCTGGCATGGCCGCTTACGAAGCTTTGTGCGCAGAGGCTGCGGCTGACTACGAGGGTTATTGGGCCCGATTGGCGCGCGAGTTCGTGACGTGGAAGACGCCTTTCACCAAAATATTGGACGAATCCAAGGCGCCGTTTTTTAAGTGGTTCGAAGATGGCACGTTGAACGTTTCGTACAACTGTCTGGACAAGCAAGTGGCCGCCGGTTTGGGTCACAAAGTGGCCATCATCTTTGAAGCCGACGGCGGCCAGGTGACGCACGCCACTTACAGCGAGCTGCTGGAAAAAACTTGCCGCATGGCAAACGCGTTGCGCGCCAGCGGCATCAAAAAAGGAGACCGCGTTGTCATCTACATCCCCATGAGCATTGAAGGCGTGGTGGCGATGCAGGCTTGTGCACGCATTGGTGCCACTCATTCGGTGGTGTTCGGCGGCTTCTCCGCGCAGAGTCTGCGCGACCGCATTCAAGACACCGGCGCGGTGATGGTCATCACTGCCGACGAACAAATGCGCGGCGGCAAGGCCTTGCCGTTGAAAGCCATCGTGGACGAAGCGCTGACCATGAGCGGCTGTGAACAAGTGGCCAACGTCATCGTCTACAAACGCACTGGCGGACAAGTCGCATGGCATCCGCGCGACCAGTGGATGCATGACATCACTGCGACCCAAGCCAGCACCTGTGAGCCTGAATGGGTGGGCGCAGAGCACCCGCTTTTCTTGCTTTACACCTCGGGTTCAACAGGCAAGCCCAAAGGCGTTCAGCACGCCAGCGGCGGTTATTTGTTGCACGCCGCGCTCACCATGAAGTGGACGTTCGACCTTCAGCCCACCGACGTTTTCTGGTGCACCGCCGATATCGGCTGGGTGACGGGCCATACCTACATCGCCTACGGTCCGCTGGCCCTGGGTGCCACCCAAGTGGTGTTTGAAGGCGTGCCCACCTACCCCGACGCAGGCCGTTTCTGGAAGATGATCCAAGACCACAGGGTCAGCATTTTTTACACCGCGCCGACCGCCATACGTTCGCTTATCAAACTGGCCGAGGCCAATGCGGCTGTGCACCCTGACCGCTACGACCTCAGCAGCTTGCGCATCCTGGGCTCGGTCGGTGAGCCCATCAACCCCGCCGCTTGGGAGTGGTATCACAAACATGTTGGGGGCGGACGTTGCCCCATCGTTGACACCTTTTGGCAAACCGAAACGGGTGGTCACATGATCACGCCTCTGCCGGGAGCAACGCCCTTGGTGCCAGGTTCGTGTACGCTGCCGTTCCCCGGCATCATGACTGCTGTCGTCGATGAAACTGGGCGTGAAGTGCCTTGGGGACAGGGCGGTATTTTGGTTGTCAAAAAACCGTGGCCCAGCATGATTCGCACGATTTATGGCGATCCGGAGCGCTTCGTCAAAAGCTATTACCCGGCTGACTTCAACGGCAAGTACTACTTGGCTGGTGACGGTGCCATCCGCGATGCGAAAACCGGCTACTTCACCATCACCGGCCGCATCGACGACGTACTCAACGTCAGCGGCCACCGCATGGGAACGATGGAGATAGAAAGCGCCTTGGTGAGCTGCATCGAGTTGGTGGCCGAAGCTGCAGTGGTGGGTCGTCCGGACGACACCACAGGCGAAGCCAACTGCGCATTTGTGGTGCTGAAGGGTCCGCGCCCCGAGGGCGAAGAAGCCAAAGCCATTGCCAAAAAGCTGCGAGATTGGGTGGGCAAAGAAATCGGCCCGATTGCCAAACCCAAAGACATACGCTTTGGCGACAACTTGCCCAAAACCCGCTCCGGCAAGATCATGCGGCGCCTGTTGCGCTCGGTGGCCAAAGGCGAGGCGGTGACCCAAGACACCAGCACCTTAGAAAACCCGGCCATCCTGGACCAACTCGGTCAGGCTTACTGACGGGAAAAGCGCAGGGCCAGCAGCAACCGCAACCTAATCCCCAACCCCAACCCCAACCGCAACCCCAACCCCAACCCCAACCGCAACAGTTACACCGAACTTCACATTGACCCCAATGAAAGATGCCCCGAACTTGGGGCATTTTTTGTTTGACACAGCCGCCTTTTTTGACATTTACTTTTGGCTCATCACCCACTCCACCAATTGTTTGGCCTCGGCGGCTGAAACCTGCGGGTTGGCCGGCATGGGAATGGCACCCCAGACGCCTGCGCCGCCTTTCATCACTTTTTGCGTCAGCTTGTCGACAGCGTCTTTTTGACCGGCGTACTTGGCCGCCACATCTTTGTATGACGGACCGACTTGTTTCTTGTCAATGGCGTGACACGCCATGCAGTTTTTCTTGGCGGCCAACTCAGCATCAGCCAAGGCCGGCAAAGCGGTCAGGGCAGTCAGAGAAAACGCACAAGCGATTACGTAAGCCGATTTCATGTGTTCCTTTCACGGCGCAGCACGAAGTTGATGCGCTACAGTGTTTTTAACGGATATTTAAAGGCTGCGGTTGACGGCCCCTTGAATGACCCAAACCACCAACAAAGAAGGAATTGCCATGTACTTGGTCGTCTTAGGTGCCGCTTTGCTCTTGCTGAAGACGCTTGAGGTTGGTTTTGTGGCCAATCTTCCTTGGTGGGGTGCGCTTTTGCCTCTGGGCTTGGCCATGCTCTGGTGGGCATGGGCCGATGCGTCAGGCTGGACCAAGCGCCGCGAGATGGACAAAATGGAACTTCGTAAAAAAGAGCGCCGTGCTCAAAACATGGAGGCTTTGGGAACGGGCCCGAAAAAAAGGCGGTGAGTTTTTTCGCCGGGTTTTGCACTCAGGTAAGCGCCGTGGCGATGCTTGAGAACAGTCGCTTAAAACTTGTCCAGCACCGCCCCTGAACTGGCGCTGGATGCGTTGTACGCAAATTTGGCGAGCACGCCTCGCGTGTAACGCGGCGAGGGTGCCTTCCACGAGGCACGGCGGCGGTCAATTTCGGTCTCACTCACATTCAGCTGCAAACTCAGGGTGTGCGAGTCGATGGTGATGGAGTCACCTTCCTCCACCAAAGCAATCACGCCGCCCGCATATGCCTCGGGTGCCACGTGGCCCACCACCATGCCCCAAGTGCCTCCTGAAAAGCGTCCATCGGTCACCAGGCCCACCGATTCGCCCAGGCCCTGGCCGATCAACGCGCCCGTGGGAGCCAACATTTCCGGCATGCCGGGGCCGCCCTTGGGGCCGAGGTAGCGCAGCACCATCACATCGCCCGCGGTGATCTTTTTCGCCATGATGGCGGCCAGTGCCGATTGCTCGTCGTCAAACACACGCGCCGGGCCCGTCATGACCGGACTTTTCAGACCGGTGATTTTTGCCACACAGCCCTCGGGAGCGAGGTTGCCCCGCAAGATGGCCAAGTGGCCCTGCGCATACATGGGGTTGCTGATGGGGCGGATCACGTCTTGATCGGCCCGCGGAGCATCAGGCAGAGCGCTCAAGTTTTCCGCGACGGTTTTACCGGTGATGGTGATGCAGTCGCCGTGCAACAGGCCTGCGGCCAAAAGCGTTTTCATGACCTGCGGCGTACCGCCGGCTTTGTGCAGGTCGACGGCCAAGTACTTGCCCGAAGGCTTCAGGTCACACAGCACAGGAGTTTTCTTCCGCATGCGCTCAAAGTCGTCAATCGTCCACTCGACTTCGGCAGCGTGGGCGATGGCTAAAAAGTGCAGCACCGCGTTGGTCGATCCGCCGGTTGCCATGATGACGGCCACGGCGTTTTCAATCGCTTTTTTGGTGACGATGTCGCGCGGCTTCAGGTTGGCTTTGACTGCCTCGACCAAAACGCGCGCCGCTTCAGAAGCTGCGGTTGAGATCTCATCGTGTGGGTTCGCCATGGTCGATGAATACGGCAGGCTCATGCCCAGCGCCTCAAAGCTCGAACTCATGGTGTTTGCGGTGTACATGCCGCCGCACGAACCGTTTCCTGGTATGGCGCGCCGCTCGATTTGCACGAAGTCTTCTTCGCTCATGTTGCCAGCGCTGAACTGGCCTACCGCTTCAAATACGCTGACGATGTTCAGATCTTGGCCTTTGTACCTGCCTGGCAAGACAGTGCCGCCGTAGACGTAGATAGCCGGAACGTTGGCGCGCAAGATGCCCATCATCCCGCCGGGCATGTTCTTATCGCAGCCTCCCACCACCAGCACGCCGTCCATCCACTGGCCACCGACGCAAGTTTCGATGCAATCGGCGATCACCTCGCGCGATACCAAGCTGTATTTCATGCCTTCGGTGCCCATGGCCATGCCGTCGCTGATCGTGGGCGTGCCAAAAATTTGTGCATTGCCGCCAGCTGCCTCGATGCCGGCGACTGCCGCGTCGGCCAGTTTTTGCAGGCCAGCGTTGCAAGGTGTGATGGTGGAGTGCCCGTTGGCCACGCCGATCATGGGTTTTTTGAAATCGCCCTCGACGTAGCCCAACGCGTAATACATGGAGCGGTTCGGTGCGCGTGCCACGCCCTCGGTGATGTTTTTTGAGCGGCGGTTGATGGTCATGGTGATGCTGTTGTAGGTTGTTGAAACTAGCTTTTGATCATATCTGGCCGCTTATGATGCCCCGCGGTTCTTGGCCGTTTTTCAGTGCACTTTCAGTGCCTCAACCCATGTTTGTTCAACCCCAATTTGACCCCGTGGCCCTGAAGCTGGGCCCGCTTGCCATTCACTGGTACGGACTGACCTATCTCATCGCATTCGGGTTGTTTTTGTACCTCGGTTCGAAGCGTGTGAAGCAGACACCTTATGCCCAAGCTGGTTGGACGCGCCGCGACATTGAGGATCTTTTGTTTTACGGCGTGCTCGGCGTGGTAATCGGCGGGCGCTTGGGCTATGTGCTGTTTTACAAGCCAGGGTATTACGCTGCCAACCCGCTTGAAATTTTTGCCGTGTGGAAGGGCGGGATGGCGTTTCACGGCGGCTTGTTAGGCGTCATCTCGGCCATGGCGATTTTTGCGATCCAGCGCAAGCGCCATTTTTTGGAGGTCACCGATTTGATAGCCCCGTGCGTGCCCACAGGCTTGGCGTCGGGTCGCATAGGCAACTTCATCAATGGCGAATTGCCAGGCCGCGCCGCCGATGCCAGCCTTCCGTGGTCCATGATTTACCCGCAGGTTGACAACATTCCGCGTCACCCTTCGTCGCTTTATCAGTTTGCGCTGGAAGGCTTGCTGCTGTTTGCGGTGCTGTGGCTGTATGCGCGTCGACCGCGCCGGTTGGGGCAGGTGTCGGGTTTATTTTTGATTGGATACGGGGTGCTGCGTTTCATTGCCGAATTTTTCCGCGAGCCGGACAGTTTTCTGGGCCTGCTCACGCTCAACATGAGCATGGGGCAATGGCTTTGCGTGCCCATGGTGTTGATGGGTTGCGTCCTTTGGATTTGGGGCGGCCGACGCAAGCCGGCTACGGCGTGACACGCGCAAAATTTGCAGCACGTTTTTTCCGGGCGGCACCAGCCGCCAGTCAATTGTTTTCCTATCAGTGCCAACGCGCCTCGTTGAAATGACCTGGGTGCAGGCCCGCCGATTCTTCAAACCTCATGCGTCAAATTTTTCTAGACACCGAGACCACTGGTCTGAGCCCTGATGCGGGAGACCGCGTCATCGAGATTGGTTGCATTGAAATGGTGAATCGCCGTCTCACCGGCAAACACCTTCACCTCTACTTAAATCCGCAGCGACGAAGCCATGCAGACGCTGTAAAGATTCATGGCCTGACCGATGAATTTTTAGCGGACAAACCTTTGTTTGCCGCAGTTGCTGATGAGTTTTTGGCCTATGTGGAAGGTGCCGACATCGTCATCCACAACGCCGGCTTCGACGTCGGATTTTTGAACTCCGAACTCAAACGCGTACAGCGCGGTCCGTTTGTCGACTGTGTGGCCAGCGTGACCGACAGCCTCACCATGGCGCGAGAAATGTTCCCGGGCAAATCCAATTCACTGGACGCTTTGTGCAAGCGCTTGGAAGTCGATAACTCAAACCGCACTTTGCATGGCGCATTGCTGGACGCTGGCTTGTTGGCCGAGGTCTATATCCGCATGACACGCGGTCAAAATTCTTTGGTCATCGATGCCTGTGAAGGCTCGAACGTTGGAGCGGCGTTGCAGGCCATCGACTTTGCGAGGTTTGACTTGCGTGTTCTGAGTGCGAGCAAGGAAGAGCTGACCGCGCACGAAGACATGTTGGTCGAATTGGCCAAAGCCTCTGGCGGCAGGTTGGTTTGGACAGTCGCTGTGGCATAATTTAAGGCTGTTTTGCAGAGGCTGAATTCTCAAAAATAGCCCCGAAAGAACAGCATAAATTGGGCGGTTAGCTCAGGGGTAGAGCACAACATTCACACTGTTGGGGTCGGGGGTTCGAAACCCTCACCGCCCACCACGATGTCGGTTTGAATCGGCGTCCTGCCAGTTCCGCGGTATTCATTGTTTTGGTGCTGTATGTCCATCTCAATCGCCGCGTCGAGCGGCAGCGCTTCCAGAAATCGATATTCCTTTCATTTACTGTCGCTCGCAGTCGTTGTGCTATCGGCCTGCTCGACTCAAAAGTACACCGTTGACGACGGCCGCAAGGTTGATGAAGCGCTGCTTGAGTCCATGCGCCACTACGGTGCTGGAGAGCGATCACTGCGCCCCGCCATCGTTCGCTCAGCCGAGCTGAAAGACGCAGCCTGTGACGTGCAGTGGGAATTGCCAATCGCTGTGGCGACCAGCTACGGCTGGAGTGAAGACGATCGAGTGGCCTGGGTGCGCGCGTTGGGTGTTGACGAACGATTGACCATCACCGGTACCCATCCGACAGGCCTTTTGCGGGTCGGCGACAAGCTGGTTGAAATTGCCGGGTTCAAAACCGACAACGCCGAGAAAATGACGCTGGCCTTGGCTGAACGTCGCGACCAAGGCAAGCCCTTTGACGTAAAAACACTAGCGGGTCAAACCGCTCGCCTCGAGCCTTTCAAAGTGTGTCGTGGCTACGCGCGATTTGCCCCACCCGGTACCCCCAATGCGCAGGACTACCACTGGTTGCTCAGTTTGCACCCCATCGAGGTGTCTGCAGCAGGCCTGACGGACGACGAAGCCTTGTGGACCGTGCTGTGGTCACAGGGCCTTTCTGAAGAAGGCGGCGCGCGCATGAAAACTTACCACTACGGCGTGAAGCTCATCGGCACGCTGTATGACATTGCCACTATCGCGTCGGGTCTCAAAGGCGCCGCGCTGGCTGCTGAGGCGGCCGTGCTGGCGGCCAAGTCGGCAGCTGCGGCGGCTGCCACCGAAATACTCAAGCGCCAATTGCTCGAGCAAGCCCAAGCCCTGGCGCAGCGTCGCATTCGCGATTCTTTGACGGATGTGGCCAAACAATTGACGCAGAAACAGGTGGTGGGTGCCATGCAAATGGCCGCGGCGCACCGAACCTCTTTGTCGGGTGTGGCGCGCGTGGCGGCCACCGTGTTCGACCGCGCCGATACTTGGGCCTACACGCGCATGCAAACCCTGCAAGCCGATCCTTTTGCGGGAGCGCGCTTGCACCAAAAACTCATTGAGAACGGCGCCACATCAAATGCCTTGGTCTTGGATCCTGAGCGCATGCAGTCGCTCGATAAACTGGTGCAAAGCCAAGGCCGGGGCGATGAACTGGTCGCCGCACTGAAGGGCCTGCGAGCCGGCTCATTGGTGGTGGAAGACGATGACATGCCGCTGGCCTCGAAGCCCGCTGCGTTCAGTTTTGACGATGCCGCCGAAGCCGCCAGCACCTTGCCGTTTGCGCGAGGTTTGATCGACGGCATGTTGGACCTTCCTGTGGAGTCGAAGAAAGCAAGATGAACATTGCCGCGCGCGTTTTTCTCAATGGGCTGTTGGCTGCGACGCTTTTCGCTCCGACGGTTTGGGTTTGGGCTCAAACGGCTGCGCCGCCCTCTCCCGAAGCTGCGCCTGCACCTTTACCCTCGCTGTTTCCAGGTCCATCGCCAGTGCAAGTGCAAATGCCCGGTACGCCGTCGTCCGCCGCGCCCGCGCCCGGTGCCGCCGCTGCTCCTGCGTTTCCGGTTAACGGCTGCCGACCGGTCACCGATCAGGCCATGTCGGCTGACTTCAAAGCCGCCAGCGCGCAGTCCCAGCGCAAAGGCGCTGACGAGTTGTCTGCTTTGTTCGATGACGCCATCAACCTGTGGCAACGTGCCGGTGATGCCTGCACCGGACGCGCCAAAGACCGCGCGCTGCGCAACCTGCAGGACAGCCGCAAATCACGCAGTGCCTTGAGTGAATTACTGGACTCTGGTGCGCAGTGCGCCAGTACCCAAAAAGACGCCGATGCGCTGCACGATCTTGCCAAGCTGGCCTCCACTGAACGCCGCTGGTTGGACGCGTCGCTGCTTTATCGCAAGGCCGAAAACATGTGGGAAGTGGCTGCCGAAAGCTGCACCGGCGGTCTGCAGCAACAGGCGCTGAAGCGTCGCGAGGAAGCCGAGACCGACGGCCACAACACCGAGTTTTGCGCACCCTTGTTTGATCGCGCGCGCGGCCTTTCGCAAAAGCTGCGCGCCTCTGCTGGCGCGCCGAATGATGAAAAAGTGCGAGCCTCCATGCTGACCGAAACCGCCTGGCGCGACGCCGCCCTCCAATGCCGTGGCAGCGCTTTGGAGTCGGCACGAAACAATGCACAAACCGTGGCTCGAGAACGCGGCACAGCCTGGGTCGCTGCGCGCGAGGCAGGCGCAGTGCCGCTGGCTTCGATGACCGCTGCGTCTGCCGCTGTGGTCGCGTCCGCGGTTGCTTCGGCGACGTCTTTGCGTGCGGCAACGCCTGAACCGTTGGCCTTGGCAGCACCGTCGCTGGCAGCGGCCTCTGGCGGCAAGGCGGCAGCAAGTGCCTCGGGCGGTGCCACCGTGCCTGCTGCCACGGCCATCAAGTCGTCGAACAGCAAACCCGCAAGCATTGCGTCCGGAGATTTTTCGGCGGGCACTGCGCGTTTTTCAGGCAACTTCTTCGTTGACGGGGACGGCACCACTTACTCGGGTCGAGGCAAAGTGGTTTGGGAAAACGGTGACAGCTACGAAGGCAGCTTGGTCAAAGGGCAACGCGAAGGCGAGGGGCAATTTGTCTGGGCCAGCGGTCAGCGCTATTCCGGCGATTGGGAGCGAGACCAACCACGCGGCTCGGGGGTTTTGCAGTTCACCAATGGCAACCGTTACCAAGGCCGCATAGAGGACGGTTTGCCGCACGGCCAAGGCGTCATGAAATACGCCTCGGGCGATGAATTCACCGGCCAACTGCAACGCGGCTCTCCGAACGGTCGAGGCGTGTACGCCTGGGCTGCTGGGCAGCGCTTTGAGGGTGAATGGATGCAAGGCGTCGCACAGGGCGCCGGCACGCTCAAATTTGCCAACGGCGATGTCTTTGAAGGACCCGTTCGCGACGGCGTGCCTCACGGCAGTGGTCGCTTGGTTTACGCCAACGGCGACGTCTACATCGGCAACTTCAAAGGTGGCCGACCTGACGGCGAGGGCCGCTTCGCCTGGAAACTGGGCGACTCTTACAACGGGCAATGGCGTGATGGTTTGAAAGACGGCACGGGCGTCATGACCTGGGCCAACGGAGATCGTTGGGAAGGCCGCTTCTTTAAAGACGAGCAGGCCGAAGGGCAATTGATCCGCAAGCCGGGGTGAACGTGGAGTCTGTCGATGCCGCCGTGATTGGCGCTGGGGTGATCGGCTTGGCCGTAGGCAGGGCGCTTGCGGCGCGCGGTTTGGAAACCGTGGTGTTGGAACGTGCTCAGGCCATAGGCACCGAAACCAGCTCGCGCAACAGCGAGGTCATTCACGCCGGCTTGTACTACCCCACCGGATCGAACAAAGCACGCCTCTGCGTGGCTGGCCGCGAACGGCTTTACAACTACTGTGAATCCCGCGGCGTGGCGCACCGGCGTTGCGGCAAATTGTTGGTAGCGACTGATGAATCGCAGTGGCCGGACTTGCAGCGTTTGCATGCCCAGGCTTTGGCCAACGGGGTGAGTGACGTGCAGTGGCTCAGCGGCGCGCTGGCGCGTGACATGGAGCCTGCTTTGGTGGCCAGCGCAGCCCTGTGGTCGCCTTCTACCGGCATCATTGACAGCCACGCTTTGATGTTGGCCCTGCAAGGCGATTTGGAGCGGCACGGCGGCGCCTTGGCATTGCGGGCGCCGGTGTTGTCAGCCGCGCTCGCCGGGCACGCTCACGTGCTGCAAGTGGGCGGTGAAGCACCGATGGAATTGGCCGCAACATATGTGGTGAACGCGGCAGGGTTGTGGGCCCCGGGTTTGGCGACGAACCTGCTCACAGGCGTTGGCTTAAGGGGTGTGCCCACGGCCGCTTACGCCAAAGGCAATTACTTTTCGCTGTCCGCGCCCGCGCCCTTCAGTCGCCTGATTTACCCGTTGCCGCAAGCCGCAGGTTTGGGCGTGCACCTCACGCTGGATCTGGCGGGGCAAGCGCGCTTTGGGCCCGATGTGCAGTGGATCACCCCGACCACACCGGCCGACATTGACTACAGCGTAGACCCAGCCAGAGCCGACGGGTTTGAAGCGGCCATCCGAAGCTATTGGCCCGGTTTGCCCGACGGCGCGTTGCAGCCCTCTTACAGCGGCGTGCGGCCGAAAATCAGCAGCGGCCACGATTTTGAATTCCATGGCCCTCAAGATCACGGGATGGCCGGCTTGGTGAGCCTGTTCGGCATTGAATCGCCGGGCTTGACGGCTTGCCTGGCGATCGCGGACGAAGTGGTTGCCCTGTTGGGGCTGGACTGAATTCGAGCCTCCTCAGGCCTGCGAATTCTTGACAGTCAACACGGGCTCGTTGACCCATTCGCCGTCAAGCAGCTGTTGATGCGGCCGATAATGCGCTTTGTAGGCCATTTTGTTGCTTTCGGCGATCCAGTAACCCAAGTAAACGTGAGGCAACTTCAGCAGTTTGGTTTGCTCGATCTGCCACATCACGTTGAAGGTTCCGTAGCTCGTGTTGGGCTCGGGCTCGTAGAAGGTGTAGACGGCCGACAAGCCGTCGTTCAGCACGTCCAGGATGGAAACCATTTTCAACTTGCCCAAGCCGTTGTTCACGCCCGCAACGCCAGGCTCGCGAAACTCGACCAAGCGTGAATTCACGCGGGTTTGCAACAAGAACTGGGTGTACTGATCGACGCTGTCGTGATCCATGCCACCGCCGCTGTGGCGACCGCTTTGGTAGCGCAGATACAGCTCGTAATGTTCGGCCACAAAACCCAGTCGCAGCACGCGCGCTTGAAGGCTGTCGTGGGCTTTCCATGCGCGGCGTTGGCTGCGCGTGGGCACGAAGGTGGCCACCGGCACACGCAGCGGTACGCAGGCACGGCAGCCGTCGCAAAACGGACGGTAGGTGAACATGCCGCTGCGCCGAAAACCGTTGGAAACCAGCGCTGAGTAAGCGTCAGAGTTGATGAGGTGACTCGGCGTGGCCACCTGTGAACGTGCCTGCCGCCCGTCCACGTAACTGCACGGGTAAGGCGCAGTGGCGTAGAACTGAAGCGATGCGAGGGGAAGTTCTTTGGGGTGCGTCACGTTGCAATTTTTCGTCTAGTCGCTGTGGGGTTTCAGGTGGGCCCACAGTCGCGGATGATAGGTCCAGTCGTTGATGTCAGGCTCCGTGAGGCGGGGGGTCAGGAGCGCTTCAAAGTCGGTGCGACTTAGTTCACGCCCACCCATGGAAGTGAGGTGCTCGGTGCGTTGTTGGCAGTCGATCAAGTCCACGCCGTTCTCGCGACAAAAACAGACCAGCGCAGCGAGTGCGATTTTCGACGCGTCGGTGCGCCGTGCAAACATGGATTCGCCGAAAAACATGCGCCCAAAACTTACGCCGTACAAGCCGCCGGTCAGCTCGCCGTCCATCCAAACTTCAAAGCTGTGGGCGCGGCCTACTTTGTTCCAGGCGGCGTAAGCGTCGATCATTTCTTCAACGATCCAGGTGCCTTCTTGACCCTCACGCGGCGCGTTGGCGCAGGCCTGCATCACGCTGCGGAAGTCACTGTCGATGCGCAACTCACAACCCGGGCTGTGATTGAAGCGCGTGACGGTTTTTCGCAGGGATTTGGACAGCTTGAACTCACTCACCCTCAGCACCATGCGCGGGTTGGGTGACCACCACAAGATTGGCTGGCCCTCGCTGTACCAAGGAAAAACGCCTTTGAGGTAAGCCTCGGTCAAGCGCTGAGGTGTCAGCTCGCCGCCGGCGGCCAGCAGGCCCGGCGCTTCGCTGCCAGCCGCCAAGGCAGTGGAGGTGTCTGGCAGCGGGGTGGACGGATTGGTGAGCCAAGGAATCATGACTTGATTTTTACTTGCCGGCTTTCGGTACTTCGCGCGAAAGGTTTACGGTGGCTCTGGCCACCACCCTGCGCGCGCCTGCGCTTGGCACAGCGCCCACTCTGGCTCACTCAAGTTGATGGTCATTCGCAGCAAAGCGCCGGCCATGGATTTACCCAAATTGTCTGACCGCAAATTGCGCGCACCACCGCCTTGCAGTGCGTCTTTTAGCACCAGTTTGATGGCCAGCAAATTGGCCAGTGGCCAGCAATCCACTTCGCCTGGCAACCAAGGCGCAAAGTGAGCTTGCACGGTTTGCGCGGTGACCTCGCGCCGCAGCACGGCATAGCCTGCCTCGTTCCACGCAAACAGACCAAAGTCGACCCAATCGGCTTTGTCGCCACTTCGGGCGTGGGCGATATCGGCGAGGCGAATTTGCATCAGGTTTCCAACAATTCGATGCGCACTTGCTGAGCCACCACGTCGCGTGAAATCAAGGTCGGCCAGATGCCCAAAAGTTCACCGGTGGCGCGCAGCCCGTTGAATCCGCAGGTGTAGGCCGGGCCGCTCAAACCCATCCAGGGAAACAGTCGGCCGAAGCCCTCAGCGGCGGCCTTGGTAGGTGTTCTCAGCACCATGCGCATCCAGACTTCGTTCAAGTCAGCGAGTTGCTCTGGCATTGGCGCCAGCGCGCCGTGCGCCGAGTTGAGTCCGGGGTATTCCACAAACAATTCATCAAACGGTACGCGCTTGTCGGCCAGTTGAGTTTTCACCATTGCCAGGGCGACCTGCGCTTTGGCGTAGGCATCGGGCCAGCTGTATCCCCACGTCACCTCCGCCTTGTAGCCGTCGCTGTAGCCGGCCACCACTTTGAGCTGCTCGGGCGGCGCACGCCCGGTGGCGCCGGTGAGGCGGACGCGATCATTTTGCAGATCCTCAATGTGGATGGTCGACATGTCCAGTTCCACGTCGGGTGACAAGTACGCGTGCGGGTTGTGCACTTCGTACAAAAGCTGCTGACGCACGGTGTCAAAGTTCACTCGGCCGCCGGTTCCGGGCGGTTTGGTGATCACTGCCGATCCGTCAGATTGCACCTCGGCGATGGGGTAGCCAATGTGCGCCAAATCGGGAATCGCTTGCCACGCTTTCAAGCTGCCGAAGTTGCCACCGCTGCCTTGGCCTGAGCATTCCAGCAAGTGGCCTACTGTCAGGCCCTGGGCCAATTTGTTGAGGTCATCAGCGCTGATGGCATCTTCCAGCTTCCATCCGAATTCATGCACCAAAGGCGCCAGGAATAAAGCAGCATCGGCCACGCGCCCGGTGACGACGATGTCTGCACCTTGCGAAAGCGCGTTCACGATGGGCCGCGCGCCGAGGTAGGCGTTGGCGAACACCAAGCGGTCCCGCACCGCGCTGATAAGGCTGCCGTTAAAAAGGTGATTGAAGCTTGTTGTGGACGCCGAGCCTGTGATGAAGGCCAGCACATCGTCCCCGCTGACGACGGCAATGCGCGCCTTCCAGCCGCGCGCGGCGAACGCGGCCTGCAGTGCCGCACCCGCGCCTGCCGGATTCAGTCCACCGGCATTGCAAATGAAACGTGCGCCGCACTGTTGCATCAACGGCCAGAGACGCAGCAACATCGGCACCACGTCGCGTGCGTAGCCCAGAGTGGCGTCGCGCTGGCGGTCTTTTTGAAGAATGGCCAGGGTGAGTTCGGCCAGGTGATCGCTAACGACAAAGTTGGCTTCGCATGCGCGCATGTTTTTCAGGCTGGCCACCACAGGCTCCCACGAATCTCCGTAAAAGCCCAAGCCGGCAGCGATGTGCGCGGTTTTTTTTATGTCCGCGTCGGTGGCTGTTGTCTTCACTGATGTCGTGCCAGATCTCATGCCTGAATTTCCGCTGATGTGTGCAAGCTCAACAACCCCGTGACAACCCCAACGACCAAGGGCTTTGTGCTGGTTAAGAATCGCGGCGCAGTAAAGCGCTGCTGTCTTTGGAGTTTGAGTGCAATTTGTTCAGTTGGTCATCAGTGGCATAGCGCAGGGCTGCATTTACGGCCTGATCGCGCTGGGCTTCGTGTTGATTTACAAAGCCACTGAAACCGTCAGCTTTGCCCAGGGCGAGTTGATGATGTTGGGCGCTTTTTGCGGCTTGGCCTGCATGACGTTTTTGGGTTTTCCGTTCTGGCTCTCGGTCCTGTCCAGCATCGCCGCCATGGCCGCATTCGGTGTGTTTCTGGAACGCCTTGTCATACGGCCAATTCTTGGACAGCCGGCTTTCTCGGTGGTCATGCTGACCATCGGCATCGGCTACGTGGCGCGTGGCCTCATCACGATGATTCCCGGCATAGGCACCGAAACGCACACATTGCCTGTTCCCTATAAAGATCAAGTTTGGAACGTTGGCGGGTTGGTGCTCAACGTCGAGCAAATGGTGGTGATCGCCAGCACAGCGGTGTTGAGCGGCATCTTGTATCTGGTGTTCAGCCGCAGCAAGGTCGGCTTGGCCATGCAGGCGTCTTCGCAGAACCAGTTGGCTGCGTACTACATGGGCATCCCGGTAAAGCGGCTGAACGGTTTGGTGTGGGGTTTGGCCTCGGCAGTAGCAGCCATTGCGGGTTTGTTGCTCGCGCCTATTACTTTTGTGCACGCCAACATGGGCTTCATCGGATTGAAGGCATTTCCGGCCGCTGTGGTGGGGGGGTTCGGCAGCTTGCCAGGGGCGATCGTAGGTGGCTTGGTGATCGGCATCGTGGAATCGCTGTCCGGGTTTTACTTGCCCGATGGCTTCAAGGACATCGCGGCTTACGTGGTGGTTCTCATCATGTTGATGGTCAAGCCGAACGGCTTGTTTGGCGACAAATTGCGCAAGAAGGTTTGAACACCGCTTTGCCCACGCCCCTGCTCAAAAGAAATCCATGAGATTCATTTTTAAAACCGACTATTCGCAAGACCTGCGCTTGGCCAAGCACGGCGGGCATGTGTTTTGGTATTCGCTGCTGTTGCTGGTGCTGTTGGGCGCTCCTTTTATCGTGTCGGAGTACTGGCTGGCGCAGGTCACCTTCATCCTGATTTATTCCATCGTCGGGCTTGGCCTGATGTTGTTGGCTGGTTTTACCGGCTTGTTCTCGCTGGGCCATGCGGCCTTCCTGGGCGTCGGCGCTTACACGCAGGCGGTGCTCACGGGTATGGGCGTGCCGTTTCCGTTTGCTCTGGTTTGTGCGGGCGGGTTGTCGGCCGCAGTCGGCATCGTGGTGGGCCTGCCAGCGCTGCGTGTGAAAGGCATTTATTTGGGCATGGCCACACTGTCGTTTGGCTTCATCGTCGAAGAAATTTTTGCGCGCTGGGAAAAAGTGACGGGTGGCAATGCGGGCATCCACATCAAAGCGCCTGACCTCTTTGGTTTCAAGGCTGACTCCGGCAATTCGTTTTACTGGCTTTGTTTGGTCATCACGGTGGCATGTACCTTTGTCATCATGAACTTGCTTCGCTCACCCACCGGGCGCGCATTTGTGGCGATACGCGACTCCGAGGTGTCGGCGCAAAGCATGGGTATCAACTTGGCGCGCTACAAGAGCATGTCGTTCGCCATTTCGGCGGCGCTGGCTGGGATAGGCGGTGCGCTGTACGCGCACAAACTGCAATTCATTTCGCCCGACCAATTCAGCATCCTTCAATCCATCGATCTGTTGCTGATGGTGGTGGTGGGCGGCGTGGGCTCCATACACGGGGCATTTTTTGGTGCAATCTTTTTGATCACGATGCCGCAACTGATCGCTGGCGTGAAGGACTATTTGCCCGCCATCATTGGTCAAGCGCCCGGCCTGCAGGGCTTTGTGTATGGCGCGGTGTTGATCGCGTTTGTATTGTTCGAACCGCTGGGTTTGTACGGCCGGTGGTTGAAAGTGCGAACCTATCTGCAGCTTTTCCCGTTTTACCGCGAAGGCATGTTCAAGCGGCAGAAGAGCTTCCAAAAATCGGACCGCTTGAAATGAGTACTTCGGTTTCTTCCCCTACAAAGGCGGCTGGCGAGGTGCTGCTGACCGCGTCGCAACTCAGCATGCGATTTGGCGGCGTGCTGGCGGTCAACGGTGTGAGCTTTGACGTGAAGCGGGGCGAGGTGTTCACCCTGATCGGCCCCAACGGCGCTGGGAAAACCACGGTGTTCAACCTCATCAGCCGCTTGTATACGCCCACCACCGGTGAAATCAGTTTTGAAGGGCGCAAATTGTCGGAATTGGCACCGCACGAGGTGGCTGGTTTGGGCATTGCTCGCACCTTCCAGAATATCGAGTTGTTTGAGCACGCCAGCGTGTTGCAAAACCTGCTGATAGGACGTCACACGCACCGCCAGAGCAATGTGTTCAGCGACATCTTCTTCACCGGGAGCGTGCGCCGCGCTGAATTGGAAGCACGCGAAAAAGTGGAGCAAGTCATTGAGTTGCTCGACCTTCAACACCACCGGGATTCCATGGTGGCGGGTTTGCCTTATGGCGTACGAAAAGTGGTGGAACTGGCGCGCGCGCTGTCGACCGAACCCAAGTTGCTGCTGTTGGACGAGCCGTCTTCGGGCTTGAACGTCGAAGAGACCGACGACATGGCGTTTTGGATACGTGATATTCAGCAAGAGTTGGGCGTGACGGTTCTGATGGTGGAACACGACATGAGTTTGGTCTCCAAAGTGTCCGACCGCGTGCTGGCCATGAATCAGGGCGAGATGTTGGCCCTGGGCACACCCCGCGAAGTGCAAACGCATCCCGGCGTGATCGAGGCTTACCTGGGCTCCATCGACGACGTGTCGAGCCTTCGCAGGAAGACGGCATGAGCGCCCTCGTTGTGGACATTGCCGGAGTTGCCGCAGGCGTCAACTCGGGCGACGTGATGTTGAAATTGCTTAACGTCGAAAGTGCGTACGGCCCGATTCGTGCCATCCGGGGAGTGAGTCTGCAGGTGCGCAAGGGAGAAATTTCAACCGTGCTGGGTTCCAACGGCGCGGGCAAAAGCACCATCCTTAAAACCATCAGCGGCATCATCGATCCGCGCAAAGGCAGCATCGAATTCAATGGCTCAGACATCACCGCGCGCGACCCCGCGGTCATTGTTCAGTCCGGTTTGAGCCACGTTCCTGAAGGCCGCGAAGTGTTCCCGTTGCTGTCGGTGCGCGACAACTTGATGATGGGCGCCTACACGCGCAAAGACCGCGACGGCGTGGCTCGGGACATGGAAACCGTGTTTGGCTACTTCCCTATCCTGCGCGAACGCGCATCGCAAGACGCCGGTTTACTTTCGGGCGGGCAGCAGCAAATGTTGGCCATTTCGCGCGCCCTGATGGCCGCGCCTCAGTTGATTTTGTTGGACGAGCCCAGCTTGGGCTTGAGCCCCAAACTGACCAAAGAAATTTTTGAGATCGTGGTGCGCATCAACCGCGAGCGCGGTACGACGATCTTGTTGGTTGAACAAAACGCCAACATGGCGCTGAACGCATCGGACTACGGCTACGTGCTGGAAAACGGCCGAATCGTCATGGAAGACCGCTGCGATGTGCTGCGCGAAAAAGACGACATCAAAGAGTTCTATCTCGGCATGAAAGAAGAAGGCGTTCGCGGTGAGCGGCGCTGGAAAAAGAAAAAGAATTGGCGGTGACGCGATGAAAACGGCCTTCAAAGATTTGCAGGCGTTCCCCTCGGGGGAGCGTTTGGTGCGCTCGGCGAGCGAGGGGCGCGCATGAGCAATTTATGGGACCTCGAGCATCTGAAGCCAAGTTCGGACATTGCCGTCTCAGGTGACACCATGGCCGCTGTGTTTTGGAACGGTGTAAAGAAGCGCGGCGACGGTGTTTTCATGCGTCAAAAAGCGCTGGGAATTTGGCGCAGTTGGACCTGGAACCAGACCGGTGACGCTGTCAGCGAAATTGCCCACGGCCTGATGGCACTCGACTTCAAAGCAGGCGAATGCGCCTCCATTTTGGCCAACACCGTCATCGAATGGGTACTGGCCGACGTAGCGGTGATGAGCGTTGGAGGCGTTTCCAACGGCATTTATCCAACCGATGCGTCCAGCCAGGTTCACTACCTTTGCGAAGACTCGCGCACAGTGGTTTTGTTTGTCGAAGATGAAGAGCAACTGGACAAGGCGCTTTCGGTGCGCGATCGGCTGCCGCTTTTGCGCAAGATTGTTGTGATCAATATGGACGGCTTGCGTGATCTGCGAGACCCCAACGTCATCAGCTTGAAGACACTGCGCGAAATGGGCCGCGTCCACGCCGTGCAGCATCCCGGCGAACTGCAAGCGCGTGTGGATGCCTGCAAACCTGACGATCTGGCCATCTTGGTTTACACGTCAGGTACCACTGGCAAACCCAAAGGCGCCATGCACAGCCACCGGGGATTGGTTTATGCGGTTCGCGGCTACAAGAGCATCACGCCGCAAGACGAGCGTGATGAGCGCATGTGCTTCTTGCCGCTGTGCCACATCGCAGAGCGCTTGGGCGGCGAGTTTTTTTCCATCTACTGCGGCGCCAAACTGAACTTTGTCGAGAACCCCGAAACCGTGCCGGAGAACGTGCGCGAGATTGCGCCCACGGTGTTTACCGCTGTGCCGCGCGTTTGGGAAAAGTTCTATTCGGGCGTGGCGATCAGCTTGCGCGAAGCCAGCAAACTTCAACAATTGGCCTACGGCTGGTCGATTGGTGTGGGCACACGAATAGCCGACTTGGTGCTGGCAGGCCAGCCGGTTAGCAGTTTGCTGAAGCTGCAATTCCGCCTTGCGCGCGTGTTGGCGCTGGACAACGTGCGCAAAATGATAGGCATCCACAACGCGCGTTTTTGTGTGACTGGTGCAGCGCCCATCTCGCCTGATTTGGTGAAGTGGTATCTGGCGCTTGGCGTGCCCATGCTGGAGGTTTGGGGCATGACCGAGACCTGCGGCGCGGCCACTTATACGCCGCCTGGAGGCATACAACCCGGCTTTATTGGACTGGCTTGCCCGTACAACGAAGTCAAAGTCGATGCAGTGACCGGTGAGCTGATGGTGCGTGGTGCCAATGTGTTCATGGGCTATTTGAACCAGCCTGAAAAAACGGCCGAAGCCATCAACGCTGAAGGTTGGTTGCACACTGGTGACGTGGGCTCGGTGGACGCTCGCGGTTATTTCAAAATCACAGACCGCATGAAGGACATCATCATCACGGCGGGTGGCAAGAACATCACGCCGAGCGAGCTGGAAAACGATCTGAAGTTCTCGCCTTACATCACCGACGCCGTGGTGATTGGAGACAAGCGGCCCTATTTGACGGTGATCGTGATGGTCGACCAAGAGAACGTCGAGAAATTTGCCCAGGACAACGATGTGCCGTTTTCCAACTACCTCAGTCTGACGCGCGCACCCGAAGTTCAAGCCCTGATTCAAGCCGAGCTGGACCGCGTGAACAAAAAATTTGCGCGCGTTGAACAAATCAAGAAGTTTTTCTTGCTGGAAACGCAACTCAGCGCAGAAGATGAAGAACTCACTCCGACCATGAAGCTCAAACGCAAGCTGGTGGAGAAAAAGTATGCCGACAAGATCAATGCTCTATATGCCTGATTCGGCTAGCACGCCGCGCTAAATAAATGGCCGTACTCGCGTAAACCATCGGTTCTTTTGTGATTCGTAAATCGTTAAGCAAGTGTGCGTCGAGCACCCGTTCCAACCCAAGGAGACATTCATGAAATTCAAAACCGTTGCCGCCACGCTGACCGCGCTGGCTGCAGTCGCCACATCATTCGCCGCCGTGGCGCAATCCAAGGCACCTACGCAGGGCGTTGCCAAAGACGAGCTGACGATAGGCAGCATTCAGGACTTGTCGGGCCCGCTGGCCGGTTTCGGCAAGCAAATTCGCCTCGGCATGATGCTGCGCGTTGACGAGATCAACGAGCAGGGCGGCGTCAACGGTCGCAAGGTCAAGTTGCTGGTGGAAGACTCTGGCTACGACCCCAAGAAGGCCGTATTGGCTGCGCAAAAGCTCGTGAACCAAGACAAGATTTTTGCCATGGTGGCTCACCTGGGAACGGCACAAAACAATGCCGCCATGCCGGTGCAGTTTGACAAGAACGTGATCAATTTCTTCCCGGTCACGGCTGCACGTGAAATGTACGAGCCCTTTAATCGCTTGAAGTACGCTTTTGCGGCCACCTACTTTGACCAAATGCGCAACACCTTGCCGACTTTGATCAAAGAGAAAAAAGTCACCAAGGTCTGCACGATTTATCAAGACGATGAATTCGGTTTGGAGGTTTTGCGCGGTGCTGAAGCAGGCCTCAAAACCATCAACATGGACTTCGTTGAGAAGACCTCGTACAAGCGCGGAGCGACCGACTTTTCATCGCAAGTGGCGCGCATGAAGGCGGCCGGCTGCGAGATGGTGGTGCTGGGCACCATCATTCGCGAAACCATCGGCACCATCGGCGAGTCGCGCAAAACTGGTTTCAACCCGGTGTTCTTTGGCTCCAGCGCTGCCTACACCGACCTGATTCACAAATTGGGCGGCAAAGCCATGGACGGCCTGTACGCCACCATGACCGTGCAGAACCCTTACCTCGATGACGCGTCGAAAAATGTCAGCTTCTGGGCCAACAAGTACAAGACCAAGTTCAATGAGGATCCAACAGTGTTCTCGGTCTACGGTTACAACGCGATTGACACTTTTTTGCGCGCCAGCCAAAAGGCCGGTCCAAGCCTGACCACCGACAGTTTCATCAAAGCGATGGACACCATGACCATTGACGCCGACATGTTCGGCAGCGCTCCGGCTGTGTTCTCGCCCACAAAGCGTCTGGGCAGCGACGCATCGCGCATGTCGCAAATTCAGGAGGGCCGCTGGAAAGTGGTGGCGGACTACCCGAAAAAGTAAGCTTCTCAGGTGGAGCGGGCGGGCGGTTTTTCCGATCACGTCGCTTGAAATAAAAAAAGCCACTGCTTCTGCAGTGGCTTTTTTATTGCTCGGTTGTGCCGTCGCGAATGTTCTAAAAGCTTAAATCCCCAATTGCTTCGCGGCCAGTTCTTTCATGATTTCCTCGGCTCCGCCGCCAATCATCATGACCTTGACTTCGCGGTAGATCCGTTCACTGACGGTGCCGCGCATGTAGCCCATGCCGCCCAAAATTTGCACGGCTTGGTCTGCGCACCACTGCATGGTCTGGGTGGCGTGGTTTTTCAGCAAGCAGACTTGTGCAACCCACTCTGAGGACGACTCGTCCACGTCAGCGCGCTCGCCCAGCGCATCTGTCCAGGCCTGCGTTGAAGCGATGCGCATGTGCATGTCCATCAGTTTGTGCCGTATGACTTGGCGCTCGATCAGCGGCGCGCCGAAGGTGTTGCGCTGACGCGCCCAACTCAGAGCTTCCACAAAACAAGCCTGCGCAAAACCCAGCGCGGCGGCCGACATCACCAGCCGCTCACCGTTGAAATTGCCCATGATGTATTTAAAGCCTGCTCCTTCTTCGCCGATCAAATTGGCTGCGGGAACACGTACCTGATTGAAGTGGATTTGCGCGGTGTCCGAGCAATGCCAGCCCATTTTTTTCAAGGCACTTCGCTCGACGCCAGCAGCATCGGTTGGCACCAGCAGCAGCGAAACACCTCGCGCACCAGCTTCACCCGTGCGCACCGCAAGCGTTAAAAAATCGGCGCGCATTCCTGAAGTGATGAAGGTCTTTTCTCCGTTGACGACGTACTCATTGCCTTGGCGGTGCGCCGTGGTTTTAAGCCGCGCCACGTCAGAACCACCGCTGGGTTCCGTGATGGCCAGTGCCGCGATTTTCTCGCCGCGCAGCGCCTGTGGAATCACGCGATGCTGAAGCTCCGAGCTGCCATGCGCCAGAACCGGTGGAAGCCCGATGTTGTGTGAAAAGAGCGAGGCCAAAACGCCGCCGCTGGCTCCCACGCGCGAGATGGTTTGCGCGCAGGCCAGTCTCAGCAGCCAAGGCGCAGGCGTTCCGCCCAGGGCTTCCGGGTAGCCCATGCCCAGCAATCCGAGCTCAGCGGTTTGCGCGTAAAGACGACGAGGGAACTCGCCCACGTCGTCCCACGCGGTCACGTTTGGCGCGATTTCGGCTTGGGCGAAGCGCTCGACGGTGGCGATCAGGGCGCTGCGTTGTTCGAAGAGTTCTGCGTTCATGTGGCTTGCATTTGTGCTGCTGGGATGTGGGTTGTTTCAAATTCAACCAAGACCTGCTGCGCCGAGACCTGCTGACCGGTCTCAACCAGCACCTGCGCCACCGTCGCATCACGCACGGCCGTCATGGCGTGCTCCAGCTTCATCGACTCGATGACCAACAGCACATCG
>JBBRGA010000043.1:0-23137 GCA_038241115.1 Burkholderiales bacterium
GAACGAGACCGTCATCATGCTGGTGGTGCTGGCGTTGATCGACGTGGTCATGATTTCCAACCTGCTGATCATGGTCATCGTCGGGGGTTATGAAACCTTTGTCAGCCGCCTGGACCTCGAAGGCCACCGCGACCAGCCAGAGTGGCTGAGCCATGTGAATGCCTCGGTGCTCAAGGTCAAGCTGGCCACCGCCATCATCGGCATCAGCTCGATTCATTTGCTGAAAACCTTCATCAACGCCGCCAACTACACCGACAAGGTGTTGCTGTGGCAAACCTTGATCCACATTGCATTTTTGTTCTCGGCGTTGGCCATTGCGTACACCGACAAGTTGATGACGCCGCCTGCTTCCGCCAAACACTGACTTTTGCCTTGACGATACTGACCTTCATCGCGGGCCTGGTGGCCCTTGTCATCGGTGCTGATTTGCTGGTGCGCGGGGCATCCAAATTGGCTTTGTCTTTTGGCATCAGCCCCTTGGTGGTGGGCTTGACCATCGTCGCCTTTG
The DNA here is from genome assembly GCA_038241115.1 of Burkholderiales bacterium. Taxonomy (GTDB): domain Bacteria; phylum Pseudomonadota; class Gammaproteobacteria; order Burkholderiales; family Burkholderiaceae_C; genus JANYJJ01. Next base: position 509 of record JBBRGA010000043.1, read on the forward strand.
GCACAAGCGCGCCCGAACTGGCGGTTTCCGTTGGAGCCGTGCTGGACGGCAAAACCGACATCGCCATGGGCAATGTGGTGGGCAGCAACATCTTCAACGTGCTGTTCATTCTGGGAATCTCAGCGCTGATCATTCCGCTGGTGGTGAATGTGCAGTTGATACGCCAAGAGGTGCCCATCATGATTGGCGCATCGCTGCTCTTGCTGGTGCTGTCTTTGGACGGCAAACTCAGCATGCTGGACGGCGGCATGCTGTTTGGCCTGATGGTGGCTTACACCGCGTTTTTGATTGTTCAGTCGCGCAAAGAAACCAAAGCGGCCAACGACGAATACGCGGCCGAAGTCAAACCCGCTGCCTCGGGCAGTTGGGACGCCAAGTTGCCGGTGCAAATTGCACTCATCGTCGTCGGCTTGGGCTTTTTGGTGTTTGGATCTGAGTGGCTGGTCAGTTCATCCATCACTTTCGCCAAAGCCTTGGGCGTGAGCGACTTGGTGATTGGCCTGACCATCGTGGCGGCCGGAACCTCGATGCCCGAGGTCGCCACTTCCATCATGGCGGCCATCAAAGGCGAACGCGACATCGCGGTGGGCAATGTGGTGGGCAGCAGTACCTTCAATATTTTGGGTTGCCTGGGTTTATCGAGCCTGGTGTCGGGTGACTTGGGGCTGGCCGTGGCACCTGCCCTTTTGAACTTCGACATTTGGGTGATGCTGGCAGTGGCTCTGGCCTGCCTGCCCATCTTCATCACCGGGCGAGAGATCGCGCGGTGGGAGGGCGGCGTTTTCCTGGCGTATTACGTGGCGTATGTGGCCTATGTGGTGCTGGCCGCGCAGCAACACGATGCACTGGGTACCTACTCTGCCGCCATGATGAGTTTTGTGATTCCCATCACCGTCATCACCATGATCGTGGTGCTCTTGCGACCCGGCAAATCCACGCAGCACACGCAGCACACGCAGCACACGAAGCACACGCAGAACACACAGTGACGCAGGCGCCCGCACTGGCTTGGCTGGCGCTGCTGCCTTTCGTCGCAGCGCTTGCCCTGGCTTTCATCCGCAATGAACAACCCCGACTGGCGGCTTGGTTGGCGGGGCTGGCAACGCTGGGCGGATGCGCCTTGCTGGCGCTGCTCGCGCCCGCGGTGTTCAGCGGCGACGTACAGCGCTGGTCGGTCGAGTGGCTGCCGGCGTTGGGGCTGCGTCTGGGGTTTCGCCTGGACGGCCTGGCTTTGATGTTTGGCATGCTGGTGCTCGGCATCGGGGCGCTGGTGGTGCTTTACGCGGCTTACTACCTCAACCCCAAAGATCCGCCTGCCCGCTTCTTCTCGTTCTTCATGCTCTTCATGGGTGCCATGCTGGGCGTGGTGTTGGCTGACAACTTGGTGTTGCTGGTCGTCTTTTGGGAGCTGACCAGCCTGTCTTCTTTCTTGCTGATCGGCTTTTGGCATGCCGACGCGACCAAGGGTCTGGAAGCGCGCCAAGGTGCTCGCATGGCGTTGACCGTCACCGGTGCAGGCGGTCTGTGTTTGCTGGGCGGTGTGTTGCTGATTGGCCAGATTGTTGGCAGCACCAACTTGGATGTGGTGTTGGCGTCGGGCGACGTCATTCGCAGCCACCCGCTTTATGAAGTGGCGCTGGTCTTGGTGCTGCTGGGCTGCTTTACCAAGAGCGCGCAATTTCCCTTCCACTTCTGGCTGCCCCATGCGATGGCCGCGCCCACGCCAGTGTCGGCATACCTGCATTCAGCCACCATGGTCAAAGCGGGGGTGTTTTTGCTGGCGCGGCTGTATCCCGCGCTCAGTGGAACCGAGCCTTGGTTTTGGATTGTCTCGCTCACCGGTCTGTCCACTCTGTTGCTGGGCGCGTATGTGGCTTTGTTCAAGCATGACCTCAAAGGCTTGTTGGCCTACTCCACCATCAGCCACCTCGGCTTGATCACTTTGTTGTTCGGGTTGGATGAACCACTGGCCGTGGTGGCGGGGGTTTTTCATATCTTGAACCACGCCACTTTCAAGGCTTCGCTCTTCATGGCGGCGGGCATCATCGACCACGAGACCGGCTCGCGCGACATGCGCCAGCTCAGCGGCTTGTGGAAGTACATGCCCATCACCGGTGCCCTGGCGATGGTGGCCTCGGCCGCCATGGCGGGTGTGCCACTGGTGAACGGCTTCTTGAGCAAAGAAATGTTTTTCGCCGAGGCGCTGCACAAACAAAGTCACGTGGTGATGGAGTGGTTGCTGCCCGTGGGCGCGACATTGGCCGCCGCCTTCAGCGTGGCCTACAGCATTCGGTTCATTCACGACGTGTTCTTCAACGGCAAGCCGCTGGGCCTCACGCGCATCCCCCATGAGCCGCCTCATTTCATGCGGGTGCCGGTCGAGCTCTTGGTGCTGCTGTGCCTGGCTGTGGGCTTGATGCCGGCCTGGGTCGTGGGCGACTTGCTCGCCGTGTCGGCCAAAGCCGCGCTTCTTGGGCCGCAACCAGGTGAATTGCCGACCTACAGCCTGGCGCTGTGGCACGGCTTCAATTTGCCATTGCTGATGAGCGCGGTGGCTTTGGTGGCGGGCACGGCGCTGTACTTTGGTTTGCAGCGCAGGGTCAATTTGCACACGCTCGACAGCGTCCCGGCGGCGCCTGAAAAAAGCGGTCGCGATCTATTTGTCTCGGCACTCACCCGCGGTCTGGCCCAGGCGGTGCGCATCACGAACGGCTCGCAAACCGGCCAATTGCAACGCTACTTGCTGGTGCTGGTGGGCGTGGCGGTGGCGGCTGGCGCGTGGCCCTTCATTCAGAGCCGCTTTTTTGACGGCCCTTTGCAAGACGCGGCCAGCCTGAAATCGGACCAGGTGAGCGTGGCTTTTGTCGTGGTGTGGCTCATCGGCATGGCCGCCGCGCTTGCCACAGTGTTGCTCTACCGCCAGCGTCTCTTGGCGCTGCTGTTGATGGGCGTGGTGGGTCTGGTGGTGAGCTTGGCCTTCGTCTATTTTTCGGCGCCCGATTTGGCGCTGACCCAATTGCTGGTGGAAATTGCCACTGTCGTGCTGATGATGTTGGCCTTGCACTGGTTGCCAGAGAAATCTGCGCCGGATGCCAGCGACACCGCTTGGCGAAAAGGCCGTGATGCCGCGCTGGCCTTGTTGGCAGGCTGCGGCCTGGCAGCGTTGTGCTTCATGGCGCTGGGCCGACCTTTCGACTCGATCGCGCCTTATTACTTGGAGAACACCGTTTTGCTCGGCGGCGGCGCCAATGCGGTCAACGTCATCATTGTGGATTTCCGCGGTTTTGACACGCTGGGCGAAATCACGGTGATGGGCATTGCCGCCTTGATCATTCATGCGCTGCTGGCCGACTGGCGACCCGCTGGCGTCGTGATCCCTCAAGCTGCGCCCCACGACAACCACCCGCTGATGCTGGCCATCGTCAGCCGCTTGCTGCTGCCGTTGCTGGCCCTGGTGTCGGTCTACCTGTACTTGCGCGGCCACAACTTGCCTGGCGGCGGCTTCATTGCGGGCCTGCTGCTGGCCATCGCCTTGGTGTTGCAGTTTGTCGCCAACGGTCAAGCCTATGTCGGAGCCCGGATGCGAGTCGACTTTGCACCTTGGGTGGGCTGGGGTTTGCTGATCGCGGGTGGCAGCGGCATGGCAAGTTGGTTCTTCGACGCGCCCTTCTTGACCAGCACTTACGACTATCCGGTCTGGCCCCTGGTGGGCGACGTTCCGCTGGCCAGCGCCTCGGTGTTTGACCTGGGCGTTTTTCTCACCGTCACCGGCGCGACCATGGTGGCGTTGCTGGCCATGGCCAAGCTGTCCGCGGCAGTGCCATCTCCCCGACAACCCAAACAAGGCGCACACGCATGATGGCCGCACTGGTTTCTATCGCCGTGGGTGTGCTGTGCGCAGGCGGGGTGTATTTGTTGCTGCGGCCGCGCACGTTCGACTTGGTGCTGGGCCTGACGCTGCTGACTTACGCCGTCAACCTTTTCATCTTTTTCATGGGACGGCTGCAACTCAATCGCGTGCCCATCGTTGACGGCCTCAAGCCGGCAGATTTGCAGAATTACGCCGATCCCCTGCCCCAAGCACTGGTGCTCACTGCCATCGTCATCAGCTTTGCCATGACGGCTGTGATGCTGGTGATCGCCATGCGGGCGCGCGCCGAAACCGGGTCTGACCATGTCGACGGTCAAGAGGCAGCGCCATGACAAGCTGGCCCCACTGGATGGTGCTGCCCGTCGTGTTGCCGTTGATGGTGGGTGCGTTGCTCCTGCTGCTGGAGCGGCGCTGGCCCCATGCCGTGCCTGTGGTGGCGGGCCTGGGCGTGCTGGCAGGCTTGGCCGTGGCGGTGGCCTTGCTCACGCAAGCCAACATCGGTCAGGTGCAAGCCTATTTGCTCGGCAACTGGGCGGCACCTTTCGGCATCAGCTTGGTGCTGGACCGTTTGTCAGCCTTGATGGTGCTGCTCACCTCGGTGGTGGCTTGCATCACCTTTGTCTACGCCCTAGGTGGGGATGCGCAGCGCGGGCGCCACTTCCACAGCCTGTTTCAGTTTCAGCTCATGGGTCTGAACGGTGCTTTCTTGACGGCCGACCTGTTCAATCTGTTTGTCTTTTTTGAAGTGCTGCTGATTGCCTCTTACGGCTTGCTGCTGCACGGCGCGGGCGTGAAGCGCTTGAAAGCCTCGCTGCACTATGTGGCTTTCAACCTCACGGGATCGGCGCTATTTCTTGTCGCGGTGAGTCTGCTTTACGGTCTGACGGGCACGCTGAACATGGCGGACATGGCGATCAAGCTACCGCAGGTCTCGCCCGATAGGGTGTTGCTCGTGCAAAGCGCCGCGCTCTTGCTGCTGGTGGTGTTTGCGGTGAAAGCAGCGCTGTTGCCGCTTTACTTTTGGCTGCCTGCCACCTACGGCTCGGCCAGCGCGCCGGTGGCGGCGCTCTTTGCCATCATGACCAAGGTGGGCATTTACGCCATGCTGCGCACCACCACTTTGATGTTCGGCGACAGCGGCGGCCCGGCCGCCCAAGTGGCCGCGCCAATATTGGAAATACTCGCCCTGGGCACTTTGGTTTTGGGCGCCGCCGGCGCGTTCGCGGCGCAACACTTGCGCGTGCTGGTGGGCAATGTGATCGTGGCCTCCGCCGGCACGCTGTTGCTGGCGGTGGCGCTGGCCCGCACCGACAGCATTGCGGCGGGACTGTTCTATTTGGTGAACAGCACCTTGGTCGGGTGCGCATTGTTTTTGCTGGCCGACCGGCTGCGTGCAGCGCGCCAGACCCAAGGACATCGAGGCGCACAAAGCGATGTGCTGAGCCCACTCAGCCTGGGGCCTTGGCGGGGGCCGCTGGGCATGGTCTTCTTCATGCTGGCTGTCGCCGCTGCGGGGCTGCCTCCGTTGGCAGGCTTCATGGGCAAGGCCATGCTGTTGCAGGCGGCCGGGCTCACGCCCTCCGCAGGCTGGATCGTGTTCTTGGTGCTGGCCAGCAGCCTGTTGATGATGTTGGCGTTTGCGCGCAGCGGCAGTACGCTGTTTTGGAAATCTGGTGTCGCGTCGAATGACGTGACGACATCCGCGCCGCCCCGGACAAAGCTGAGCTCAGCCTCAGCCTCCTCCACAACCGCCACCTTCAGCGCAGATGATGCCTGCCCCTGCCACCCGGTGCACCGCATCAGCCTGGCCCTGGCACTCACGGCACTGGGTGCGACCTCTGTTTTCGCTGCGAGCCTGTCGACTTACACCCTGTCCACTGCCGAGCAGTTGCTGAACCGCTCAGCCTATTTAAGCGCGGTCTTGAACACGCCTCCGGCACCCGCCTACACCGACTTGCGACGCGAGATGCGTGAGCGCAAGGCAACGCAAGCAGTCCCAGCAGCCCCAACGAAAGGAGTCAAGCCGTGAAGCCATGGCGTCACCGCTTGCTGCCCTCGCCCGTGCTCAGCTTGGTGCTGTGGCTGGTGTGGCCGGTGCTCAATCAGTCGTGGTCGCTCGGGCAGCTTCTGCTCGGCGGCATTCTGGCCCTGGTGCTGCCCTGGTTCACCGAGCCTCTGCGCGACGACAAGCCTCACTTGCGGCGCCCGCTTTTGGCCCTGAAACTGTTTTTCACCGTGCTCAAAGACATCGTGACCTCCAATTTGGACGTGGCCAAGCTCATTTTGGGACGTGAAGACCAGATCAAGCCCGGTTTCGTGTGGGTGCCCCTGACCCTGACCGACCCGCACGGCATCGTTGCCCTGGCCGGCATCATCACCATGACGCCCGGCACTTTGTCGGCCGACCTGAGCGCGGATCGGCGTTATCTTTTGGTTCACGCTTTCAATCTGGACGACGAGGCGGCACTGATCGAGTCGATCAAAGTTCGCTACGAGCAACCGCTGCTGGAGATTTTTCAATGAGTTGGCTCGCCACTGTCATGCCGTGGGCCATCGGCGGCTTCACGCTGGCGCTGTTGCTCAACGCCTGGCGTCTGTTCAAAGGCCCCGCCACGGTAGACCGCATCCTGGCACTCGACACGCTGTACATCAACAGCCTGGCCTTGCTGGTGTTGCTGGGAATTTACTGGGGCACCGAAGTTTTTTTTGAAGCGGCGTTGATGATCGCCATGGTGGGCTTTGTAGGCACGGTGGTGCTTTCCAAGTACCTGCTGCGCGGCGACATCGTAGAGTGAACCTGATGAAGCGCACTTCCCCATGAACGCTGCACTCGGCTTGCTGCCCTTTTGGCTGGACATCTTGCTGGCCGCGCTGGTGCTGCTGGGCAGCGCTTTTGCACTCATCGGTTCGTGGGGTTTGGCAAAGTTGTCCAGCTTCCTGAAGCGTTTGCACGGCCCGACAAAAGCCACCACCTTGGGCGTGGGCTGCGTGCTCATCGCGTCTGCCATCTTCTTCAGCGTGGCGCGTTCGAGTGTGAATTTGCATGAGCTGCTGATCACGTTGTTCTTGTTTTTAACCGCCCCCGTCTCTGCCCACCTGCTGATCAAAGCCGCGCTGAAACTTGTACCCGGCGAACGACCCGCGCCGCCCGAGACAGCCACGCGCTTGGTGCCACCGATCAAAGGCGGCATTTAAACTGGTGTCCCGATTTCTGGGCTCTCAGCATGACCACCATTCGCTACATCGACCTCGTCGAATCTGTTGCCGCCGCGCTCCAGTACATCAGCTATTACCACCCGACCGACTACATCGCCCACTTGGCGCGCGCTTACGAAGGCGAACAAAGCCCGGCCGCGAAAGACGCCATCGCGCAAATTTTGACCAATTCCAAAATGTGCGCCGAAGGCAAGCGGCCGATTTGCCAAGACACCGGCATCGTCAACGTCTTCCTGAAAATAGGCATGGACGTGCGCTGGGGCGGCTTCAGCGGCAGCATTGAAGACGCCGTCAACGAGGGCGTACGCCGCGCCTACAACAACGCCGACAACCCGCTGCGCGCCAGCATCGTGGCCGACCCTCACTTTGAGCGCAAAAACACCAAAGACAACACGCCGGCCGTTATCCACATGACGGTAGTTCCGGGCAACACGGTGGATGTGCAAGTGGCCGCCAAAGGTGGCGGCAGCGAAAACAAGAGCAAATTTGTGATGCTCAACCCTAGCGACTCACTGGTCGATTGGGTCATGAAAACCGTGCCCACCATGGGCGCTGGTTGGTGTCCGCCGGGCATGTTGGGCATCGGCATCGGCGGCACCGCCGAGAAGGCCATGCTGATGGCCAAAGAAAGCCTGATGGGCAGCATCGATATGTTTGAGCTGAAGGCCCGCGGCCCGCAAAGCAAATTAGAGGAATTGCGCATCGAGCTGTGCGACAAGATCAACGCACTGGGCATCGGCGCACAAGGCTTGGGCGGCTTGACCACCGTGCTCGACGTGAAAATTGCCACCTACCCGACGCACGCCGCCAGCAAGCCGGTGGCAATGATTCCCAACTGCGCCGCCACCCGCCATGCGCACTTTGTGCTCGACGGCAGCGGCCCCGCCTTCATCACGCCGCCCAACCTGGATTTGTGGCCCGACGTGCAGTGGACGCCCGACTATGTGAGGTCGAAAAAGGTCAACCTTGACACGCTGACCAAAGCTGAAGTGGCAAGCTGGAAACCCGGCGACACCTTGCTGCTCAGCGGCAAGATGCTGACCGGACGCGACGCCGCGCACAAGCGCATTCAAGACATGCTCGAGGCTCAGGCTAAGGGCGGGGGCGAAAAGCTGCCGGTGGACTTCACCAACCGCGTGATCTATTACGTCGGCCCTGTCGACCCGGTGCGCGATGAAGTGGTCGGCCCTGCGGGCCCCACCACCGCCACGCGCATGGACAAATTCACCGAGATGATGCTGGCGCAAACCGGCCTGATCGGCATGATCGGCAAGGCCGAGCGCGGCCCCACCGGTATCGAAGCCATCAAAAAACACAAGAGTGCCTACCTGATGGCCGTGGGCGGTGCGGCCTACTTGGTCTCAAAAGCCATCCGCCACGCCGAAGTGGTGGGATTTGCCGACCTCGGTATGGAGGCTATTTATGAATTCGAGATTGCCGACATGCCGGTGACGGTGGCGGTCGATTCAGAAGGTGTGTCGGTTCACAACACCGGCCCGGCGGTGTGGGCGGCCAAGATTGCCGAGAGCAAAGCGAGTGTGGCGTTGGAGAAGATCAAGGTGACCTTGGGTTGAGGTGTTCACAGCAAGGCGCGGGGCTTCGACACCGCAGCCCGAACGGGTTTTCATTTCTGTTTGCTGTGCAGCAGACAGCAAGCGCTCAGCCCGCTCAGCGCCGATCGATCCGCGCATAGGCGCTGTGCGCATGAATGGACTCAAAGTTTTCGACTTCCACCAAATAGCGTCCCACACGTGTATCGGCGTTCAACCGCAGCGCCACATCGCGAATCAAATCTTCGACGAACTTGGGGTTTTCGTAGGCGTGTTCGGTCACCCACTTTTCGTCGGCGCGCTTCAGCAAAGGCCACAGCTCGCTGGAAGCTGAGTCCTCGGCGAAACGCACCAGTTCGGTCCACTCCATGTCAGCCAACAGTTCAACGTTGACGGTCACGTGCGAGCGCTGGTTGTGGGCGCCGTAGTCGGAGATTTCTTTGGAGCACGGGCACAGTGATTTCACTGGGACCACCACTTCGGCGTGGATTCGGGTGACTCCAGCGCGGCATTCGGCAATCCATTTGCCTTGGTATTCCAGCAAGCTTTCCAGACCCGACACGGGCGCGCGCTTGCGAATGAAAAACGGGAAACGCGCCTCGATCCGGCCCTCGGTCGCGTGAAGCGCCTCAAGCATGCGGGCCAAGCCGTTGCGCATTTCCAAGTGGCCCATCGGTGCGTTCAAGGCATCCAACCACACCACGAAACGCGACATGTGAGTGCCCTTTTTCTCGGCCGGCAAAGCCACGTCCAAATCCCACTGCGCCACAGTGTGCGCGGTTTTTCCCTGCACGCGAATTTGCAGCGGGTAGCGCACGTCTTTCACACCGACACGCTGAATGGCGATATGCCGCTCGTCGCGCTCGCTTTGCGTGTCGGGTATGGGCGGTGCCGATTGCAACGCTGTTTTCATGTCGGTGACTTGATTCATAAAACTGTTTGCAAGCTATTGGTTCACTGCGGGCCGAACGGCCACTGGCTTCACCAATGCAGGCCTCGCACCGAAGCGTTTGATGATGGACTGCTCTATGCCGGCGGCGTCGAGACCGCACAGTTGCAGCAACTTGACGGGGTCGCCGTGCTCGACAAATTCGTCGGGCAAACCCAGTACCAACACCGGCGTTTGCAGGCCCGCTGTTTGCAACGCCTCCAGCACTGCGCTGCCTGCCCCGCCCATGGTGCAGCCCTCCTCCAATGTGACGATCGCGTCGTGGGTGCGCGCCAACTCTGTGACCAAGGCCACGTCGAGTGGTTTCACGAAACGCATATTGGCCACCGTGGCGTCGAGGTTGTTGGCGGCCTGTAACGCAGGGTAGACCAAGCTGCCAAAAGCCAAGATGGCGATTCGCTTGGCGCCGTGCGCTTGGTTGACACTGGCTTCGCGTTTGAGTTCACCGGTGCCTAAAGGTATTTCTGTCATCTGCGACTGCACTTCCACGCCAGCGCCTCGACCGCGCGGGTAGCGCACCGCGACCGGGTGGCTCTGCATGAAGGCGGTGTAGAGCAACTGACGGCATTCGTTTTCGTCAGACGGCGTGAACACGCTCATGTTGGGAATGCAGCGCAAATAGGCGATGTCGTAGGCGCCTGCATGCGTGGCGCCATCGGCGCCCACCAAACCGGCGCGGTCGAGTGCAAACACCACGGGCAAGTTTTGAATGGCCACATCGTGGATGAGTTGGTCGTAGCCGCGCTGCAAAAAAGTGGAATAAATAGCAACCACTGGCTTCAAGCCTTCGCAGGCCAAACCGCCGGCAAAGGTGACCGCGTGCTGTTCGGCAATGCCCACGTCGAAATAGCGCTTGGGGAAACGTCTTTCAAATTCGACCATGCCAGAGCCCTCGCGCATGGCCGGTGTGATGCCCACCAAACGCTCGTCTTTGGCGGCCATGTCGCACAGCCACTGGCCAAACACCTGGGTGTAAGTGGGTTTGCCGGGTGCCGATTTTTTAATACCGATGGTCGGATCGAAGGTGCCTGACGCCGCGTGGTAGCCGACCGGGTCGGCTTCGGCCAACTTGTAGCCGTGGCCTTTGCGAGTGACCACGTGCAAAAACTGCGGGCCTTTCAGGCTGCGCAAGTTTTCCAAAGTGGGGATGAGCGAATCGAGGTCGTGGCCGTCAATCGGACCGACATAGTTGAATCCAAACTCTTCGAAGATCGTGCCGCCCGGCACGACCATGCCTTTGGCGTGCTCTTCCAAGCGGCGTGCCAGCTCCAACAGAGGCGGCGCGTTTTTGAGCACGCTCTTGGCCGTGTCGCGCGCGACCGAGTAAAACTTGCCACTGAGCAAGCGCGCGAAGTAACGGTTCAACGCGCCCACCGGCGGCGAAATCGACATGTCGTTGTCGTTCAACACCACCAGCATGTCGGCCCCCGACACGCCGGCGTTGTTGAGCGCCTCGAATGCCATGCCTGCCGTCATGGCGCCGTCGCCGATGATGGCCACCGATTTGCGGTTTTCACCCTTGATTTTCGCGCCCAAAGCCATGCCCAGTGCTGCCGAGATGGAGGTGCTCGAGTGCGCCGTGCCGAAGGTGTCGTACTCGCTCTCGTCGCGGCGCGGAAAGCCGCCGATGCCGCCGAGCGTGCGCAGCGTGGGCATGCGGTCGCGGCGGCCGGTGAGAATTTTGTGTGGATAGGTTTGATGACCCACGTCCCACACCAAGCGGTCTTCGGGCGTGTTGAAAACGTAGTGCAGCGCGATAGTGAGCTCGACCGTGCCCAGGTTGGAGCCCAGGTGTCCGCCGATGTGCGACTGCGCCACGCTTTGCAGCACGCAGTCGCGCAGTTCCACCGCGAGTTGCTCCAGCTTGGCGCGTGGAAGCCGGCGCAAATCCGCGGGGCTGTTGATGGTTTTCAGCAGGTCATGGTTCATCTTCAACTGTCTCGTTCAACCACTTTGTCGGCCAGTGTGGCCAACAGCGTCACATCGTGAAGGCCCGACTTGGCAAGCGCCGCATGGGCTTTGTCGCGCAACTCCCATGCATGTTGCATAGCGGCGGTCAAACCGAGCACGCTGACATAAGTAGGTTTATTGGAATCAACATCCTTGCCCGCAGTTTTACCCAGGGTTTCAGAGGCTTGTGTCACGTCCAGTACATCGTCGACCACCTGGAAAGCCAAGCCCAAGGCGTCGCCGTAATCCGACAGAGCTTGCCACGCCACTGCATTGGCGGTGAGGTCGAGGTTGCCAAGCCCACAGGCCGCGCCCATCATCACACTGGCTTGTAGCAGGGCGCCGGTTTTGCGACGGTGCATATCCCGCAGCGCGGCTTCAGACAAAGGCTTACCGATGCTGGCCAGATCGATGGCTTGTCCCCCGGCCATGCCCGCATGACCGGCAGCGCGAGCCAACAGCGCGCACAAGCGGGCTTGCAGCGCAACAGGCACATCCAATTCAGGTGTCAGCACTTCAAACGCCAAGGCTTGCATGGCGTCGCCTGCGAGCATGGCCTGGGCTTCGCCGAATTGCACATGCACCGTCGGCTTGCCGCGGCGCAGCACGTCGTTGTCCATGCAGGGCATGTCGTCGTGAACCAGCGAATAGGCGTGAATCAACTCCACCGCACAAGCCGCACGCAGCGCTGCTTGGCGATGGCCCGCAACTGCTTGATTCGCCGCGAGCACCAACAATGGCCTCAAACGCTTGCCGCCATCGAGCACGCCGTAGCGCATGGCCAAGCCCAAACCAGCCGGCGTGTCGGCGGGCACCCAAGCGCTTAAACAAGATTCGACTGAATCGAGCTCAGAGCGCGACCAAGCGTTGAAATCCAAGTGGCTGACGTCTTTGCTTGTCATCACTGCGCAGTCCAGGGCTTGAGTTGGCCGTCTTCGAGTACTTTTACTTGCACTTCCACTGCTTCGAGCCGCGCGCGGCACAGATTAAGAAGCTCGGCACCGCGGCGGTAGTTGTCCAGCAATTTGTCGAGCGGCAGTTGGCCGCCTTCCATCGCTGCGACCAGGCGCTCCAGCTCGGACAGCGCGTCTTCGTAGCTGGGCGTCGCCTTTTCAGGCGCAGGAGCGGATGCGGTTTTCGCCATGTTCAAAGCATCGAATTGTAGTCAGCCGCCACGCTCGTGGCGGGGTTGGCAAGTTGGCAAGCGCATACGTTGCCCCGAGGTATGCGCCGCTAGAATCGCCACCCCGCATCGCCACCTCGTGCTAGAGGGCGATAAAGCATGTTCAAGGAGATCACCCGGATCATGTCCGACCCACTTCCGCCCGAAATCATGCAAGCCCTGATGACCCGCGGCGAGCTGCCTTTGCAGGCGTCCGCTTACTTCGATGAGGCTCTGTTCAAGCGCGAGATGGGCAGCATCTTTCGTCACGGCCCGCGCTACTTGGGCCACGAGTTGGCGGTGCCAGAGGCCGGTGATTTTTATACGCTGCCTCAAGAAGGTGACGGCCGAGCTTTGGTTCGCACATCCAACAGCGTGGAAGTGATTTCAAACGTTTGCCGCCATCGTCAGGCCTTGATGCTGCACGGCCGCGGCAACACACAAAGCCACATTGTTTGCCCGCTGCACCGCTGGACATACGACTTGAAAGGCCAACTCGTCGGCGCGCCGCACTTCACCGAGTCGCCTTGCCTGCACTTGAACAACTACAAAACCCGCAGTTGGAACGGCCTGGTGTTCGAAGACAACGGCCGCGACATCGCCGCTGACATGGCCGCCCTGGGCCCGCGCGGCGAGCTCGATTTCAGCGGCCACGTGCTCGATCGGGTTCACCTGCATGAATGCAACTACAACTGGAAAACCTTCATCGAGGTGTACTTGGAGGACTACCACGTCGGTCCCTTTCACCCCGGCCTGGGCAATTTTGTGGACGCCGGCAACTTGCGCTGGGAAATGGGCCGCGATTACTCGGTGCAAACCGTGGGTGTGGCCAGCGCAGCATCGGGCGAAGCCCTTGGCAAGCCGGGCTCCGAGGTCTATCGCCGCTGGCACGATGAGGTATTGCGCTTCCAAAGCGGAGTTGCCCCTAAACACGGTGCCATCTGGCTCACCTACTACCCCGGCGTCATGATCGAGTGGTATCCCAATGTGCTGGTGGTGTCGACGCTGTACCCGCGCGGACCGCAAAAAACCACCAATGTGGTGGAGTTTTACTACCCGGAAGAAATTCACGCCTTCGAGCGCGAATACATGAACACGCAGCAAGCGGCCTACTTGGAAACTTGCGTGGAAGACGACGAAATTGCGCTGCGCATGGACCAGGGCCGCGCGGCTTTGCATGCGCGCGGTGACCACGAATCTGGCCCGTACCAAAGCCCCATGGAAGACGGTATGGAACAGTTCCATGCTTGGTATCGCCGGGCCATGGACATGCCCGTCGAATGACACGCCACGCCGACGCTCCGATCTGAATGAGCCCCGCATGGTTGATGGTGGGTGCTTCGTTTTTATTCGCCACCATGGGCGTGTGCGTGAAGCTGGCCTCAAGCGATTACTCCACCGGTGAGATCGTTTTTTACCGCAGCGTCATCGGCGCGCTCTTGGTGTTCGCCGCGGTGCGCTGGAGTGGCGGCTCGCTGAAAACGCCGGTGCCGCAAATGCATTTTTGGCGCACCGCCTCAGGGATCAGCGCTTTGTGCATGTGGTTTTATTCCATTGGTCAATTGCCCTTGGCAACGGCCATGACCCTGAACTACATGTCGTCGGTGTGGATGGCACTGTTCTTGATTGGCGGCGCGGCCATGTTGGGAACGTCGCGCATCGACGGTCGCCTCATTGCCGCTGTGTTGCTGGGTTTTTTTGGGGTTGCGCTGATCTTGCAACCCACCATTGCCGACAACCAGCTTTGGCATGGGCTGATCGGTTTGATTTCGGGCGTTGTCGCCGCCACGGCGTTTTTGCAAGTGGCGAGTTTGGCCAAAGCGGGCGAGCCCGCGCTGCGGATCGTGTTTTATTTTTCGCTCGGCGGCGTGGTGGCCGGCGCGGGTTGGACCACGCTCAGCGGCGGTTGGCACGCCCATCATCCGCGCGGCGCGGCGTTGCTACTGGCCGTGGGCTTGTTGGCAACCACTGCGCAGTTCATGATGACGCGCGCTTATGGACGCGGGAAACCGCTGGTCAACGCCAGCCTGGCTTACTTGGGGATCGTCTTTTCCTTTGGCTACGGCGTTTGGTTTTTTGATGACCGCATCACGCTGTGGGCAGCTGTCGGCATGTTGTTGATCGTGGGCTCGGGAATCGCGGCCACGATGCTCAGGCAGGGCACGCCGGCGGCGTCTGTGGCCAACTCGGCTGAAACTTGAAGGGCCACGTTATGCAATCTACCCACCACTCCATGCTCATCCAGGCCGGCGAATTGATGGCCATGACAGGCAGCGTCACCGATCTGGTCATCGTCGACGTGAGCTTTGATTTGACCGACACGCAGGCCGGTGAGCGCAGCCACACCGAAGGCCACTTGCCGGGCGCCATTTACCTTCACTTGGACCGCGATTTGAGCGGCGCCAAGACGGGCCGCACCGGACGCCACCCTCTGCCAGAGCGCACCGTTTTTGCCGCCACCGTCGGCCGACTCGGCATCCGCCCTGGGACGCAGGTGGTGGTGCTCGATCGCCAAGGCGGCATGTACGCGGCACGGTTGTGGTGGATGCTGCGCTGGTTGGGTCATGCGGAAGTGGCCGTGCTCGACGGCGGCGTGGCGGCGTGGCGGGCAGCCGGTGGCGCGATGAGCAGTGCCTCCGCAGTAACGAACAGCGCAGCCCCCTACCCAGACCGTGCGGCTTTGGTCGGCTTTGTGAGTGCCAGTGAGTTGATACAACGCTTGGGCAAAACGCCGTTGATCGATGCGCGCGCCGCCGAGCGTTTTCGCGGTGAAGTAGAGCCACTGGACAATCAAGCCGGCCACATTCCGGGCGCGCTGAACCGGAATTTCAAAGACAACCTCGACGCGTCTGGGCGCTTCAAATCAGCGGCGACGTTGAGGCAAGCGTTCAACGCGCTGTGCGGGCTCAGCGCCGCCACGGAAGTGGTTCACCAATGCGGCTCCGGCGTCACGGCTTGCCACAATTTGCTGGCCATGGAAGTGGCCGGCTTGAATGGCTCGCTGCTGTACCCAGGCTCGTGGAGCGAATGGTCTTCAGACCCCAGCAGACCCATTGCGCGCGGCTGAGCGAGCCGGCCACATCAATGGTGATGCAACCCGCTGGTAGCCGCCAAAACAATCGCCAAGCCGCCTGCCAACCAGGCCAATTGCGCGGCGGTTTCTTTCAGTGAAAGCCGGTGCTGCAGTTGCGGTATCAGATCGGCCACGGCCACGTAGATAAAGCTGCTCGACGCGATGACGAGCAGGTAGGGAAACAGCGCCTCCCACGGGCCCACCACGAAGTAGCCCACCACACCCCCAAGCACCGCTGACATGCCGGAAGCGGCGTTGTAGAGAAGCGCCTTGCGGCGCGACAAACCGGCGTTCAGCAGCACGATGTAGTCGCCCACCTCTTGTGGGATTTCGTGCGCGATGATGGCAAGCGAAGTGGCGATGCCCAGCTGTACGTCGGTCAAAAACGCGGCCGCGATGATGATGCCGTCGCAGAAGTTGTGAATGCTGTCACCCAGCAAAACGCTCCAGCCGCCCCGCCCCGCTTGCTGCGCGTCAAAGCCGTGATGGTGGTGGTGGTCGTCACCCTCGTGATGGTGCTGGTGGCGGTACAGCTCGGCCTTTTCCAACAGGAAGAAAAACATCAAGCCGCCCAGCAGCGTGGCAAACAAGCTTTGCGGGCTGGCCTTGCTCTCAAACGCCTCGGGCAACACGTTAAGAAGCGCGGTTCCCAACAGCACGCCGGTCGACAAACTCACCAAATGGCGCACCACGCGGCTGAGCACGCTCACCGTCAAGCTGGCAGCAATAAGCACAGACAGCAAACCCCCGGCGAAGGTGGCAATGACGATGTAAGTGAGGGTCATTCGGGAAATGAAAAAGGGCCGCGAATTGCGGCCCCGAGGTGGAGAGGCAGACCCTCGATTATCGGGCCTGATTGCCAGGCGGCTTTAGCGTCAAGCCACGCCGTTGGCCTTGAACCAAGCCGTTGCGCGCTTCCAACCATCATCTGCCGCTTCCTTGCGGTAGCTCGGGCGATAGTCGGCGTGGAAGGCATGCGGTGTGTCGGGATAAACGACAAACTCAGAGCGTTTGGCGGCGGCATTGCCGTTGGCCAAAGCGGCCTTCATTTTCTCGACCGAGTCTTGCGGAATGCCGCTGTCGGCACCGCCGTAAAGGCCCAACACCGGACCGCTCAATTTGCCGACCACGTCAACCGGGTTGGTGGGCGTCAGCGGATTCGGTGCGCCCACTAAACGGCCGTACCAAGCCACACCGGCTTTGACCTTGGGGTTGTGCGCAGCGTACATCCAGGTGATGCGCCCGCCCCAGCAAAAGCCGGTGACGCCCAACTTGCTGGTGTCGCCGCCATTGGCCTGCGCCCACGCCACCGTAGCGTCCAAGTCGCCCATGACTTGCGCGTCAGGCACCTTGCTGATCACTTCAGCAATCAGCTTCGACACTTCTGCGTAGCCCTGCGCGTCGCCCTGGCGCAAAAACATCTCGGGTGCGATGGCGAGGTAGCCCAGCTTGGCAAAGCGGCGCGCCACGTCAGCAATGTGTTCGTGCACCCCAAAGATCTCGGAAATCACCAGCACGACAGGCAAGTTGGTCTTACCCGTGGGTGCTGCGCGGTAGGCGGCCATTTTGAAGTCGCCCACCATGATGGTGACTTCGCCGGCAGTCAAGCCGGCGCTGTCGGTTTTGATGGTTTGCGCGCTGACTGGCATCACGGCGGCGGCGAAACCAATGCCCACGCCCGCACCAAGTGTTGCACCGAAGCTCGCACCCGCGGCGGTGCCAACAAAGCCGCGGCGACTCAAGTTTTGAGCCGGAACCAAACTGTTGAAATCGTTTTCGAGCACAGGAATCTCCATGAAGTTGCAAAGACACAGACGTTCCATTGTGAATGCGTGCGTCGCAAAGTCCGGCGCTTTGCCGTGACAATTCTCTGCATGCCTGACAGTGTCAAGACCCATCCCAACAAAAAACCTGCCGCCTATGTGCACGGGCACACGTATGCAGATGTGCACGGCAACTCCCGATGGCCCGATCAGCTGGCGGCCATCGACATGGGCTCCAACAGCTTCAGGCTTGAAATTGCCCAAGTCATCGACGGCAAATACCGCCGCATTGAGTACTTCAAGGAGACCGTGCGCCTGGGTGCCGGATTGGATGCGCAGGGCCTGCTCAGCGAAGAAGCTGTACTGCGCGGCCTGACTTGTTTGACACGCTTTGCCGACCGATTGAAAGGTTACGAGAGCTGGCAAATTCGCGCCGTGGCGACGCAGACGCTGCGCGAGGCACGCAACCGAGATGCGTTTTTAGCGCGCGCGCAGGCGGTGCTCGGCATTCCGATTGAAGTCATCTCTGGCCGCGAAGAGGCGCGCTTGATCTATGCCGGGGTGGCGCGCTTGCAGCCGTCGAATCAAACGCGCTTGGTGATCGATATTGGCGGACGCTCTACCGAGGTCATTTTGGGCCGGGCGCGCAAACCGCTGCGCGCGGAGTCATTTCAAATTGGCAGCGTCAGTTTGTCGATGAAATATTTCGGCGACGGCCGCTTCACCGAGGCCGCCTTTCGCGCCGCGCAGGTGGCAGCGGGCGCCGAATTGGAAGAAGCGCTGGAGCCGTTCGCGGCCAAGCACTGGAAAGAGGCGCTGGGCTCGTCGGGCACGATGGGTGCGGTGTCGCAGGTGCTGCTGGCCAACCGCATCACTGACGGCCGAGTGACGCCCGACGCGCTGCGCTGGCTGATAGAACAGTGCCTGCGCGCTGGGCGCGTTGACAAGCTCGCCTTGGCGGGCATCAAAGAAGACCGCCGCGCCGTGATTGCGGGCGGCTTGTCAATTTTGTACACCGTGGCCATGAGCTTTGGCATCGACAGCCTGATGCCCGCGCGCGGAGCCTTGCGTCAAGGCGTGGTGTTTGATTTGGACGAGCGCTTGAACGCCGACGCGCAACCAAGCGGCAGCGGCCAAGACAGCGGCGGCACCGACATACGTGACGCGTCGATTCGCGATTTGCAACGTCGCTTTCTTGTCGATTTGCCGCAAGCCAAGCGGGTTGCGCAAGTGGCGCAAACACTGCATGAACAGGCGGTCCCCACCGCCGCGCGCGAAACGCAGCGCGAGCTGCAGTGGGCCTGCGCGGTGCATGAAATTGGCATGATGGTGTCGCACCACGACCACCACCGACACAGCGCCTACATGCTGGCCAACGTGGACGCCGCCGGTTTTTCGCAATCGCAGCAACGCCACTTGGGCGAGCTGGTGTTGGCGCAGCGCGGCGGCTTGCGCAAAGTGGATTCCGCCTTGGCTGACGAAGACTTCGCCTGGCAGGTGCTGTGCCTGCGCTTGGCCACCATCAAGTGCCATGCGCGCGGCGAGGTGAGCCACCAAGTATTGAGCTTGAAACGCAACTGGGCGCAGGCCACTTTGTCGTTCAGCTCAGACTGGGCCGATTCGCACCCGCGCACCTTGTACCTGCTGAAGGAAGAGGTTGCCGCGTGGGAGCGCAGCAGCAGCTTGAAACTGGTGTTGGAGAGCTGAGCTGCGGTTCGGCGTTGACCGATGCGGAGTCAACCGATGCGGTTGGCGCCCGAAAAATTATCAAACAGCGTCTGAACCGCCTGGCGAAATGTCGCCCTCACGGGCTGAGCCGTAGATGTGCCACACCGCGATGAACAGCGCCGCAACCACCGGCCCCAAGACGAAACCGTTGATGCCGAAAACGCCCAAGCCGCCCAGCGTAGAAATCATCACCAAATAGTCAGGCATGCGTGTTTCTTTGCCCACCAGCACCGGCCGCAGCACGTTGTCGACCAGACCGATCACCAGCACACCGTAAGCCGCCAGCGCCACACCTTGCCAAACCGCCCCGCTGGCGAAAAAGTAGATTGCCACCGGCCCCCACACCAGCGCTGCACCCACGGCCGGCAGAAGCGACAGCACCGCCATCAGAACGGCCCACAACAGCGCCGATTGCACGCCTAAAAACCAAAAAGCAAGGCCGCCCAACAGGCCCTGAATCATGGCCACCAGCAAATTGCCTTTCACCGTGGCGCGCGTCACGGTGGCAAATTTTTGAGCCAGCTCAAGCTGATGCGCAGGTTCCAGCGGAATCGCGCGGCGCACGCTGCGCAGCACGGCATCACCGTCGCGAATCAAGAAAAACGCCAGATACAGCATGATGAAAACGCGGGCCACAAAATCAAAGGTGTCAAAGCCAATGCTCAGCGCCTGCGTGGCGATGAGTTGGCTGGCCTGCGTCAACACCGACACCAATTTGCTTTGCAGTGCTGCGAAATCCGTGAAGCCCAAACTGTTCAACGGCCCTGTCAGCCAGCGCGGCAAAGCGTCGAACACGCTCTGCAAATAAAGCGCCGGATTCCAAGCCCCAGATTGAATACGCTGGTACGTGGCGGCCGCCTCTTGGGCCAACGCTGCCGTGACCAGCGCGAACGGAAGGATCACCATCACCAGCACCACCAGCAGGGTCAGAAATGCCGCCACCGAGCGCCGCCGCTTCAGCCGCGCCAACCACCACCGGTACATCGGGGTGAACAGCAACGCAAGGATCACGCCCCACAAAATCGTGCCGTAGAACGGCAACAAAATCCAGCCAAAGCCCAGCGACACCGCGATCAGAAGTACCAGCAGAGCGCGACTTTCGAGGTAGCTGCGTGCGTCTTCGAGCGGAGAGTTTGGAGGTGTCATTTCCATAGTGTGGCGCACGACCAGCCCGCATCTCCAAATTCACGAATTCACGAATTCACGAATATCTGAATTTCTGAATTTCTGAATTTCTGATTTCGCCCGCGCTCCAAACGCTGCGCCCAGCTGACGCGGCCTCGGCTCAGGCTTGTTTGATCGCGCCGCTCGCTGGCGTTGGCGTCTGACGCCGCCGATACCACTCCAACGCGCCGCCACCCAAACCTATCAGCATGACGCTCAGGCCAAGCAGTCCACCAATGAAGGGAAGCCAAGCCAACAGCATCAGCAGCGCCAGCGTCAGCGCAAACCACAGCAAGGTGCTGGCGTAAGTGTTGAATTCACTGCGGCGCAGCAGGGCGCGCAGCCACATGCTGAAGGCCAGCACACCCACCACAAAACCCGTCAAGCCCAACGCGGGATACAACGCCATCACTGCAAAGCCCAAGGGAATGCCAAGCAAGGTGGCGAAAAGTAAAACTGCCAACACGGGCACCGCGATCACGACGCCCAAGCCCGCCGCCAAGCTCAGTCCGGGTGAGGTTTTGACGGTGTTGGCAGCGCGCGGCATGAACACCGGGCAAATCAGCAATGCCACGGCACCAAACGCCAGCAGCGCCAAGAAGGCGAAAACGCCGCCCAGCCAACCAGGGCCGCTGGCGTGCATGCTCATCGAAGACTCACGGTCCATCTGACCGTGACCAGGGCGCTCCGCCGCGTCGCTGCTGTCGCTACTGTCGCTACTGCGACCGTATCGGCCCGTGCTGCGAGTCTCGCGGGTGACTGCGCCCAGCACCACTGCGCCAGGTGCTTTCAGGATCTCGGTGGGGGACGAATAACTCAGCGCCCCGCCCAATCTGGCCAGCGGACCCAGCTCAATTTTTTCCGCCACCAGGCGCGCATCGCCCTTGACTTCGCCGTTCAGGTAAATCGTTTGCGCACTGACCGCGAGCGGCCCCGCCAAACTGCCGCCGACGGTGACGCTGCCGCCGTACAGCCGGGTGCCCTGCGCCACCGCGGCCGTGGGTGTCAGCGTGACGCTGCCTGCGCTGAGCAACGCCTCGCCGCCCACGGTACTGCTCAGCATGACCGAGCCCGCCGCCACTCGCAGATCATCACCCACCGCAGCCCTGACCTCGACAGATCCGCCGGCCAGATTGGCGTCGCCGTTCACTGCGTGGTCCACGCTGACGCGTCCGCCGGCGGCCATCAGATCGCCCTCCACCTGCTGGCTCGTGTGAACTTGCCCGCTCACCAGATGGACGTTCGGTGCGGCCGCTTCAACGTTTGCAGCGGCAAAGGCGCAAATGAAACCGAAACAACACGCAGCCGACCGGACAAGTCTGTCGATGCTGAGCTTTTGGTGTGTGGCGTGCATGCGGGCTCCTTCATGTGGACATGGATCGGCGTGCAGCCGAAACTGAAACTGAAACTGAAACTGGAACCGAAAGCGAAAGCGAACCCTGTCGCCCGAGCATGCGCGTGGTGACGCGCGTCGTCTGTGCGTTGGCGTCCAAAGCGGACGCAACTTCCCTGAGCAAGGAAAGGCAAAGCGACCCTGCTACGCTCCCCCGCATGCCCTTTGATTCCCCTGTCAGCCCCGAAAAACGTCGCCGAATGAACCCGGGTGTGGTGGTGATGATGCTGACGCTGCTTTTGGGCATACAACCCGTCACCACCGACCTCTACCTGCCCGCGTTGCCCACGCTGATGCTGGCGCTGAACACCCATGTGGCGGCGGCGCAGTTGACGCTGTCGGTACTCATCATTTGCTTTGGTTTGGCACAGTTGGCGTGCGGCCCGCTGGCCGATAGATACGGGCGCAAGCCGGTGCTGCTGTGGGGCATGGCGGCCTACACGGTGGCCAGCTTGCTCAGCGCCTTGTCTCCCAGCATCGAGTGGCTGGTGGTTTGCCGCGCGCTGCAAGGCGCGGCCATGGCGGCGGCAGTCACTTGCGCAAGGTCGATGTTGCGCGACTTGTTCGAGCCGCAAGAAGGCGCGCGGGTGATGTCACGCGCGCTCAGCGGCTTGGGTGTCATTGCGGGGGTTTCGCCGCTGCTTGGCGGCTGGATGGTGCAAACCTTCAATTGGCACGCCGCGCTTTTGGTACTCGCGCTTTACGGCGCGGCCACGCTGGCGTACATCGTTTGGCGCTTCGACGAAACCGTGCCGAAGCTCAACCCCAAGGCCACGCAGTGGCAGCCGCTGCTTCGCAACTGGCGCGGTG
>JBBRGA010000044.1:0-22687 GCA_038241115.1 Burkholderiales bacterium
GGCGCCAAGGGCCTGCGAGATGCCATCGCGCGCGTGGTCACAGACTCGCGTTTGCCGGGTGAGCCCAAAGATCCCGACACCTCGCATCTGGTGGCACTGTTTGATGCGTTCGCAGACGACGCCGAAAGGGCCGAGCTGCGCGCCAATTTGCGTGCAGGCCTGGGCTGGGGCGATGCCAAGGCGGTGGTCACAGCGCGGATTGAGCGTGAGTTGGGACCGCTGCGCGAACACCACGCCGAGCTGATGGCCCACCCCGAGCGCATCGAAGTCGTGTTGATGGAAGGTGCGCGCAAAGCGCGTTTGTCTTCGGCACCTTTTTTAGCCGAGCTGCGCCACGCTGTGGGTCTGCGCCGCATGGTGGCCTTGACCCCACCCATGCCCGCGGGTGTCAAAACTAAATTGGCCTTGCCCAGCTTCAAGCAGTACCGCGAGGCTGACGGCAAGTTCTATTTCAAATTGAATGCACCCGACGGCGGCTTGCTGTTGCAAAGCGCAGCGTTTGATTCGGGGCGCGAGGCGGGCGCGTGGGTGGCGCGTTTGAAGCTCGATGCGTCCTCGGTGAGCGAAGCGCCGGCCACGCGCGGGGATGGGGTCAGTTTGCAAGATGTGAGCGCCGCACTGCTCGCCTTGGCCGCTGGCGCCTGATTGCTTTGGCCGCCGAGTCTTGGTCGATCAACCTGGTCGATCAACGCGTGAAAAACATCGTCGTTTTGTTGTCGGGCCAGGGCTCGAACATGGACGCGATCGTGCGCGCTTGCGCGGCTCAAAAATGGGGTGCCTGCGTGCGTGCTGTCATCAGCAACCGCGCTGATGCGCCAGGTTTGGTGCTGGCGCGTGAGCACGGCATTGCCACCGCGGTGGTCGATCATAAAAACTTTGCAACGCGTGATGGATTCGACGCGGCTCTCGCCGATGCGGTCGACGCTCACCTGCCCGATTGGCTGGTGCTGGCAGGCTTCATGCGCATCTTGACGCCGGCGTTTGTGCGCCGCTTCGAAGGCCGCATGCTCAATGTGCATCCGTCGTTGTTGCCCGCGTTCACCGGCTTGCACACGCATCGCCGGGCCATCGAAGCGGGCTGCAAAGTGACCGGCGCGACAGTACATTTCGTGACGCCCGATTTGGACCACGGCCCAATCGTGGCGCAGGCCGTGGTGCCTGTGTTGCCGAATGACACCGAAGCCGGTCTGGCTGCGCGTGTGCTGGCAAGGGAGCACGTGTTGTATCCCATGGCGCTGCGCTGGTGTCTGGAAGGCGCGCTGCGCATCGACAACGGCGTGGTCACACACCGCGAAGGCGCTTCGCAGTTGTTGGTTTGAACTGCGAAATATTTAAGAAGCAACTGCGGGCGTGAAGCGCATCGTTGTCACGCCGTCCACCAGCAGACTGCCAAAGAACATGGCGTGCGGTCGAACCCACCAACCGGTATTGTTGTAAAGCGGCCGGTAGACAACCATCGGCTCGTGGGTCTCGCTGTGGCGCGCGACGCCGATCACCTCGTATTCGCCGCCTTTGTAGTGGCGGTAGCGGCCCGGGCGCGTGGCTGGGAGTTCAGGGAGTTCGGGCAGTTCAGATTCGGCTTTGCTCATAGTGGCAAAGGATAATCAGGCATGCACCCCAACGCCTTGCTAGAACTTTCCACCGACCTCATCCATAAAGTGATGCAGTTCGATACGCCCGCCGACCGTGTGGTGTCTGACTTTTTCCGCTTCCACCGTGCGCTGGGCCCGCGTGAGCGCAACACTTTGGCAGAGACGACCTACACGGTGCTGCGCCAGCGCTTGCTTTACCAACATCTGGCGCAATCGGGCAAAGGCGAAATGGAGCGCCGCCTTGCGCTGCTCGGCTGGCAAGGCAATGCCGCGTTTTTGCGCGCTGCACTGACAGAGCCTGAGTTGCATTGGATGGAGCAAGTGGCCACCATCGATCGCGCCACCTTGCCAGACAAGCTGCGCCACAACTTGCCCGAGTGGCTGGCCGAACTGCTGCAAGCAGAGCTGGGCGACGAGTTTTGGCCGCTTGTCAACAGCCTCAACGCCCCGGCAGGGTTGGACTTGCGTGTCAACGCCTTCAAAGCCAAGCGCGACGATGTGCAATCGGCGCTGAAAGCGGGTGGTTTGTTGTCTGAGATCACACCCTATTCGCCGCTTGGTCTGAGGCTGCAAGGAAAGCCTGCGCTCAACAAGCTGGACGTCTTCACGCGCGGCGATGTTGAGGTGCAAGACGAAGGCAGCCAGTTGCTGGCTCTGTTGGTGGATGCCAAACGCGGCGAAATGGTGGCTGATTTTTGTGCCGGTGCTGGCGGCAAAACTTTGGCCTTGGGCGCGGCGATGCGCAACACCGGACGTCTGTACGCGTTTGACACCTCTGGCCACCGCTTGGCGGCACTTAAACCACGCTTGGCTCGCAGTGGGTTGTCCAACGTCTATCCGGCGCAAATTGCGCACGAGCGCGACGACCGCATCAAGCGCCTGTCCGGCAAGCTCGACCGTGTGCTGGTCGATGCGCCCTGCTCGGGTTTGGGAACGTTGCGGCGCAACCCTGACTTGAAATGGAGGCAGTCACCCAAGTCCATCGAAGAAATGCGCTTAAAGCAAGCCGCGATTTTGGCAAGCGCAGCGCGCTTGCTCAAGTCAGGTGGACGCTTGGTTTACGCCACCTGCAGCTTGTTGAGCGCCGAAAACGAGGACATCGCTTTGTCCTTCAGCGAGGCCAACAAGGGTATTTTCACGGCGTTGCCGGCGGCCGAAGCACTGGGCAAAGCGCACGTCGAACAGGCAGAAAGCTTGGTGAGCGGTAACTTTATGAGACTGTGGCCGCATCGGCACGCAACCGACGGATTTTTTGCTGCGGCTTGGGAAAAGACTTGAATTGTCGATAAAAGCGCCCAATTACCCGTTAACTTAATCACCGCGCAAGGCATCAAACATGCACGGAAGCGTTGATCGTCCTACAATCTGAGCTGGGCTTAAGTTGAGCTCGCTAAAGGCATGAGATGAACATATTGATGTCGGTCTTCGATGGCTTGGTGGAATGGCTGGCACACGGCCTGCTCGCCGCGTCTTGGTGGCAAATTGTTTTGTACGCGCTGGTGACAACGCACATCACCATTGCAGCTGTCACGATTTTTCTGCACCGCTCGCAAGCGCATCGCGCCTTAGACTTGCACGCCATTCCTTCGCATTTCTTCCGACTTTGGCTTTGGTTGGGCACGGGTCAGGTGACCAAGGAGTGGGTTTCCATTCACCGCAAACACCACGCGAAGTGCGAAACGGAAGAAGACCCGCACAGCCCGCAGACCCGCGGCATCAAAACTGTCTTGCTGACCGGCGCGGAGTTGTACCGTGCCGAATCCAAGAATCAAGAGACTCTGAAAAAGTACGGTCACGGAACGCCCGACGACTGGCTTGAGCGCAACGTTTACACCCGCTTCAGCTGGCAGGGCGTGGGTTTGATGATGATCATCGATCTGGCGCTGTTTGGTGCTGCCGGCTTGGCTGTTTGGGCTGTGCAAATGGCGTGGATCCCCGTGACGGCTGCCGGAATCATTAACGGCTTGGGTCACTGGTGGGGCTACCGGAATTTTGAAGCAGCAGACGCTTCAACCAACCTGTCTCCGTGGGGCATTCTGATCGGCGGAGAAGAGCTTCACAACAACCATCACACCTATCCGACCTCGGCGAAGCTGTCGGTGAAGCCCTATGAATTCGACATTGGCTGGATGTACATCCGGTTGATGGAAATGGCTGGACTGGCGACTGTGCGCAAAACAGTGCCTACCTTGAAATTGGGCAGCGTCAAGCCGGTGGCGGATTCGCATACGCTCGAAGCCATCATCGCCAATCGCTATGAAGTCATGGCCAAATATGCCGCACACCTTCGAACCGCTTGCCGCCATGAGCTTGAACGCCTGAAAGCGGAGGGCGCAGAAAACACTGCCAAGTGGAAAGACATGCACATGGCCAAGCGCTGGCTGCACCGGGACGAAGACAAAATCCCTCTGGAAGTTAAATCACAAGTGGCGAACGCTTGGGCGGACAACGAGACGCTGAAAAAGTTGGTCACGATGCGTGAAGAGTTGCGTCAGCTCTGGACGCGCACTAACGTGTCGGCTGAGCAGTTGGTTGCCGATCTTCAAGCTTGGTGCAAAAAAGCGGAAGAGAGCGGTATTGCCGCACTGCAAGAGTTCGCATTGAAGCTTCGAGCTGTACACGCCTGAAGTCAACTCCGTTTGACTCGCGAAAGACGCATTTATTGGCAGACAGTCGCTCGAAAAAAAGCCCGCAGCGTGCGGGCTTTTTTACGTCTGAACGCCTTCTGATCTGAATCTGTGCGGCGAAGCCAGGGCAACAAAAAACCCGCTGACTTTCGCGAGCGGGCTTTCAGAAAAACTCTAAACGCAGCCAAGTTATTTCAGCTTCATTTCCTTGTACATCACGTGCTTGCGAGCCTTGGGATCAAACTTCATGATTTCCAGCTTCTCAGGCGTGGTTTTTTTGTTTTTGTCGGTCGTGTAGAAATGACCGGTACCGGCGCTGGATTCCAGCTTGATTTTTTCGCGTCCACCTTTTGCCATGATCTAACTCCCGATTCAGATTTCGCCGCGGGCGCGCAGGTCAGCGACGACCTTCTCGATGCCCACCTTGTCGATCAGACGCAAAGCCGCGTTGGAAATGCGCAAACGCACCCAACGATTTTCGGCTTCGAGGAAAAAGCGGCGGTACTGCAAGTTAGGCAGAAAACGACGTTTTGTTTTGTTGTTGGCGTGAGAAACATTATTTCCCACCATCGGGCGTTTACCCGTGACCTGACAGACGCGTGCCATGACGCTTCTCCCGTAAAAAACTAGTTTGGTTTCAGATGCAATGGATTCGACTGTATGCCGGTGATTCCATTTTCCGAAGTTCGCCTCTTGATTGATCTTGTTTGATTCAAACAGACATCAATTGTCGTGGCGATTTTCGGCAAAGAGATCGAGTATAGCCCGGTTTAGGACAACTGCCTGCCGCCGCTGCGGTCAGGTCTCCAAGAAGCGCTGAGCGTCCAGCGCGGCCATGCAACCTGTTCCGGCGCTGGTAATGGCTTGACGATAAACGTGGTCTTGCACATCGCCGGCTGCGAAAACTCCTTCCACGCTGGTCATGGTGGCCAAGCCGCTCAAGCCACTGCGGGTGATCAGGTAGCCGTCCTTCATCTCCAACTGGCCCTTGAAAATGTCAGTGTTCGGCTGGTGACCGATGGCAATGAAGCAGCCCGTCAGCGACAAGTGCGTCGTGCTGGCGTCTTGCGTGCTCTTTAGACGCACGCCGGTCACACCGCTTTTGTCCCCCAGCACTTCGTCCAGGGTCTGCCAAAGGTGCAGTTGCATTTTTCCGCTGGCCACCTTCTCCATCAGCTTGTCGACCAAGATGGCCTCTGCCTTGAATTTATCGCGCCGGTGGATCAAGTGAACTTTGCTGGCGATGTTGGACAAGTAAAGCGCTTCTTCAACCGCTGTGTTGCCGCCGCCCACCACGCAGACTTCTTGGTCACGGTAGAAAAAGCCATCGCAAGTAGCGCAGCCGCTCACACCACGCCCCATAAAGGCTTGCTCTGAAGGCAAGCCGATGTATTTGGCGCTCGCGCCGGTGGCCAAAATCAGCGCGTCACAGGTGTAGGTTCCAGAGTCGCCTGCAAGTGTGAAGGGGCGCTTGCCTAAGTCAACGGTGTTGATCTGGTCGAACACGATGTCGGTGTTGAAGCGCTCTGCGTGTTTTTGGAAGCGTTCCATCAGTTCGGGCCCTTGCACGCCGTCAACGTCGGCGGGCCAGTTGTCAACATCGGTCGTGGTCATCAATTGACCGCCCTGAGCTATACCTGTCACCAGCATGGGTTTGAGGTTGGCGCGGGCTGCGTAGATGGCTGCTGTGTAGCCGGCGGGGCCTGAGCCCAGAATCAAAACGTGGGCGTGTTTGTGGTTGGGTGTCACGGTGTTATTTGCTGTGGAGGTCATGGTCAGCCCGGTCGGGAAATTGAACGCGAATTAAGCGTTCCAACGGTTAACAGTCTGCCATGGCCCTGCTTATCCGCGCTTACAACCACGTCAAGCGTGACAATCTCCACGCTTGGAAATCGTGTGGCGTTGCTTGAAATGAAGTCGCGCGATTGACCTTTGTCCATTTCATCGGAGTTATTCCATGGCCATGATCTCTAACCTCGATTTGATACGCCGCGTGCCGCTTTTCTCGTTGCTCACCAACGATCAAGCTCAAGGCATTGCGAACGCGGTGGTGAAGCGTCGTTTTCGCCGTGGCGAAATCATTGTCGAGCACATGCGCAAGTCGAACTCTCTTTTCATTTTGTTGACGGGCCGAGCTCGCGTTCTGACCTCCGATTCGCGCGGTCGCGAAGTGATCCTGGCGGTGCTGCAGCCCGGTGATTACGTCGGTGAAATGAGCCTCATCGACAACGAGCCGCATTCGGCGACCGTGCGCGCAGAAATTCAAACCGACATGCTGGTTTTGGCGCGTCCTGATTTCACGCGCTGCCTGCCGGAAAACTCCAGCCTGTCGTACGCCATCCTGCGTGGCCTTGTGCAGCGCTTGCGCAATGCCGATCGCCAGATTGAGTCGTTGGCGTTACTGGACGTTTACGGACGCGTGGCCCGCACACTTCTTGACATGGCCGAAGACCAGGGGGAACTTAAAATAATACGAAACAAAGTGTCGCGCCAAGATCTCGCAAAAGTCGTGGGCGCGTCGCGCGAAATGGTCAGCCGTGTAATGAAAGATTTGGAACAGCGCGGCATGGTGGAAACCCAAGAAAACGGCTCGGTCATCATCAAGCAACGCTTGAACTAAGGCGTCAAGCAACGCTTGAACTAAGGCGTCAAGCAACGCTTGAACTGAAGAGTTCCGCAACGCTTGAACTGAAGCGTTCCGCAGCGCTTGAACTGAAGCTTGCGGCGGCGTTTCAACTGAAACATACGTCCCGCAATCAGGCAGGTACCGAGCTGTCAGCGCGGCGCTTTGAGGCGCGCCCTGCGCCACAATGGGGTGATGACATTTCCCCTCGGATCTTTGCGCGGTGATGGTCCCGCCGTCTCTACGGCATCCATCTCAAATTCGTCCTCACGTTCGGCGGTACCGGAACCGAGCGTTTTCTCGCTCGATCGCTCATTGACCGCCGTGCGTGGTTCAACCGCCGCTGTCGGCTGGCGCACCCAAGCTTTCGGCCTTGTGGCAAGCGTGCTGTGGCTGCTGGCACTGCTGGCGCTGGCCACGCACCATGCGGGCGACGCCGCGTTTTCCACTACCGGGACAGCCGGCGCGGGCGCAGCGACCGCCATCGTCAACAAGGCCGGCGCTTTTGGCGCGTGGTTTTCTGATCTGGCTTTTTTCTTATTTGGTTATTCCGTTTGGTTGTTGTTGTTGGTTGCGCTGCGCTGCGGACTCAGCGCTTTGGCCAGCGCGCTTCGCGCTGGGCAGGGCGCGGTGTCGGTGAACACACGTCAAGCCCAGTGGGCTTTCTGGCTCGGTGTGGCTTTGCTGCTCTGCGCGAGCGCGTCGCTGGAGTGGACGCGTATGTACCAGTGGGAATCGCGTCTTCCCGGCGGTCACGCGGGCGGAGTCTTGGGCTACAGCCTGGGGCCACTGAGCGTCAAGTTGCTGGGCTTTGCGGGCTCGGGAGTGTTGTGGATCGCCGCACTCGTGGCCGGCTTGTCGATGGCATTTCGGTTTTCTTGGTGGCGCTTGGCCGAGGCCATCGGCAGCAGTTTGGAATCAGCCAAAGAGCGCCGCGTCGAGCGCATTGAGCATGCAGAAGATGTGCGCTTGGGTGAGCAGGCTCTGCGTGAGCGCGAGGCGGTGGTTGATGAGGAGCATCAGCTCTATGAAGAGCACTTGCCCATCGTCATTCAGACGCCGATGGTTGAGGTGCCGAAAAGCACGCGCGTTGTCAAAGAACGCCAAAAACCTCTGTTCTCTGAATTGGCAGACACCAAACTGCCGCAGGTTGATTTGCTGGACGCGGCGCCCGGGCGCACCGAGTCGGTCTCAAGCGAAACGTTGGAGATGACGTCCCGCTTGATTGAGAAGAAGCTCAAAGACTTCGGCGTGGATGTGCGCGTCGTGGCCGCTTCGCCCGGTCCTGTGATCACCCGCTATGAGATCGAACCCGCCACGGGTGTGAAGGGCTCCCAAGTGCTCAACCTCGCCAAAGATTTGGCTCGCAGCCTGAGCCTGGTGAGTATTCGCGTGGTGGAAACCATCCCCGGCAAAACCACCATGGCGCTGGAACTGCCCAACGCCAAACGGCAAATCATTCGGCTGTCCGAGATTTTGGGATCGCAGATTTACAACGACGCGTCGAGTCAACTCACCATGGGTTTGGGCAAAGACATCGTGGGCGCGCCGATGGTGGCCGACCTCGCCAAAATGCCGCACTGCCTGGTTGCCGGTACGACCGGGTCGGGCAAATCGGTGGGCATCAACGCGATGATCTTGAGCTTGCTCTACAAGGCCGAAGCGCGTGATGTGCGATTGATTCTGATCGACCCCAAGATGCTGGAAATGAGCGTCTATGAAGGCATCCCGCATTTGCTGTGTCCGGTGGTCACCGACATGAAGCAAGCCGCCAATGCGCTGAATTGGGGCGTCGGTGAAATGGAGCGCCGCTACAAGCTGATGAGCAAGATGGGCGTGCGCAATTTGAGCGGCTACAACAAGAAAATAGCGGAAGCGGTAGAGCGCGGCGAGAAGCTGCCCAATCCTTTCAGCCTCACGCCTGAATCCCCCGAGCCGCTGGAACGCTTGCCATTTGTAGTCATCGTGATCGACGAGCTGGCCGATCTGATGATGGTGGTGGGCAAGAAAATTGAAGAGCTGATTGCGCGCTTGGCGCAGAAGGCCCGAGCGGCTGGTATTCACTTGATCTTGGCCACGCAGCGACCCAGCGTGGACGTCATCACCGGCCTGATCAAGGCCAACATTCCAACGCGGTTGAGCTTCCAGGTGAGCAGCAAAATTGACTCGCGCACCATCCTTGACCAAATGGGCGCCGAGGCTTTGCTGGGTCAGGGCGACATGCTCTACCTCACTCCCGGAGGCGGTGTGCCGGTGCGCGTGCACGGCGCGTTTGTCAGCGACGAAGAAGTGCACCGCGTGGTCAGTTATTTAAAGAGCCAAGGCGCGCCCAACTACATCGAAGGCATCTTGGAAGGCGGTGTGTTGGAGGCCGACGCAGATGGTGACGGTGACCGCAAGTCCAGTGGCAGTGGCAACGGTGTGAGCACCGGAAGCGGCAATGGCAGCGGCGAGAGCGATGCCATGTACGACGAAGCTGTGGCCATCGTGTTGCAACATCGCCGCGCCACGATTTCGCTGGTGCAGCGGCACTTGCGAATTGGCTACAACCGCGCGGCACGTTTGTTGGAACAAATGGAAAAGTCGGGACTCGTATCTGCCATGTCCACCAACGGTAGCCGCGACATCTTGGTGCCGGCTCGCGCTGAATGAAAAAGCTCTTGTCAGCCTCGCTGCTCTTTATGGTGTCGGCGTTTGCTCCGCTGACTGCTCAGGCCGAAGCGGTCGACACGCTCAAAGAATTTGTGCGCGATGTGAAAAGCGGCCGTGCCAGCTTTACGCAAACCGTCAGTTCGCCAGACGGCGCCAAGAAACGCGCGTCCAGCGGCAGTTTCGAGTTTTTGCGGCCCAACCGGTTTCGCTTCGTCTACGCCAAACCCTTCGAACAAACCATCGTCTCTGACGGCCAAAAAGTGTGGATCTACGACGCTGACCTGAATCAAGTGAGCATCCGCAAGTTTTCGGCCGTGCTCGGCGCCACCCCGGCGGCGTTGCTCGCAGGTGGCTCTCTGGACAAAGACTTCGACGTCTCCAACCAGCCCACCGAGGGCAATGTGGAGTGGGTTTTGGCCTTGCCCAAAATCAAGGACGGCGCGTTTCAATCGGTGCGCATCGGCTTCAAGGCCAAGGCCTTGGCGACGGTGGAAATTACCGACAGTTTCGGCCAGCGTTCGACCTTGCAATTCACCCAGATGCAGTCCAACGCAGCCCTTGCGCTGGAGGTTTTCAAATTCACACCGCCTGTCGGGGCAGATGTGATTGAGCAGTGAAGCAGCGGAAGTGATGCACAGGAAGTGATGAACTGGCGATGAGCACAGCGCCATTGCCCTTCAGCGCACCGGGCGCGGCAAGCACCGCGCCGCTGGCCGAACGACTCAGGCCGCAGCACCTGGATGAAGTCGTTGGCCAAGCGCAACTGCTCGGACCTGGCAAACCGCTGCGCGTTGCGTTTGAGTCGGGCCGTTTGCACTCGATGATTTTGTGGGGGCCTCCGGGCACTGGCAAAACCACGCTGGCCCGATTGGTGGCCACTGCTTTTGACGCGCAGTTCATCGCTATGTCGGCCGTGCTCGGCGGTGTGAAGGAAATCCGCGAGGCGGTGGAGCGCGCGCAGGTCAGTCAAGCTTCAGGGCGCCGCACGGTGGTTTTTGTTGATGAGGTGCACCGCTTCAACAAATCGCAGCAAGACGCGTTTTTGCCGCATGTTGAATCAGGCCTGTTCACGCTGATTGGGGCGACCACCGAGAACCCGTCGTTTGAGGTGAATTCCGCGCTGCTGTCGCGCTCTACTGTGCACGTGCTCAAGAGCTTGACCGCTGACGACATGAGCTCACTGCTGCTGCGCGCTCAAACCGTGTTGCAAGCGCCCGCCATGTCCTCGTCCGCTCAGCAGCGTTTGATTGCCTACGCCGACGGCGACGCGCGGCGCCTGCTGAACGCCTATGAAAATTTGGTCGCCAATGTGTTGAATGACGTGGCAGGCCATGCTGCGGCAACGTCGGCTTTTCATGCCGAGATCACCGAGGCGCAGCTCGAACAATCCCTGGGCGAACAACTTCGACGTTTCGACAAAGGCGGCGAGCAGTTCTACGACAGCATC
Source organism: Burkholderiales bacterium (assembly GCA_038241115.1). Classification (GTDB taxonomy): domain Bacteria; phylum Pseudomonadota; class Gammaproteobacteria; order Burkholderiales; family Burkholderiaceae_C; genus JANYJJ01. The sequence goes on from JBBRGA010000044.1 coordinate 10,942, forward strand.
TCGGCGCTGCACAAAGCCGTGCGCGGCAGTGATCCTGACGCCGCGCTGTATTGGTTTGTTCGCATGCTCGACGGCGGCGTCGACCCGCGCTACGCCGCACGGCGCTTGGTGCGCATGGCCAGCGAAGACATCGGTCTGGCTGACCCGCGTGCTCTGCGCATGGCGCTGGACGCCGCTGAAACCTATGAGCGCTTGGGTTCGCCCGAGGGCGAACTGGCTTTGGCGCAAGCGGTGGTTTATCTGGCTGTCGCGGCCAAGTCGAACGCGGTCTACACGGCCTACAAGGCAGCGCGCGCTTTTGTGGCGCAAGACGGTACGCGCGCCGTGCCGCTGCGTCTGCGAAATGCGCCGACAACCCTGATGAAGACCCTCGACTACGGCAAAGGCTATCGCTACGTTCATGCTGAAGAGGCTGGCTTTGCCGCCGGTGAACGCTACTGGCCCGACGACCTAGAGGCGCCGCAGTTTTATCAACCGGTTCCGCGCGGCTTGGAGATACGCATAGGCGAAAAACTGAACGAGTTACGTCGTTTGAACGATGCAGCCCTGGCCGCTGCGCTAGCGGCTGATCTGCCGAATAAAACGCCATAACAACCGGTTTTTTTGGTGTTTTTTAGCCGCGAGAAGCGGGCAAGCCCGTATCTGCTTGCAACATCCTTGACCCTAGAATTCGCGGCGCTTGATGCCGGGCACACGGTTCTTTGAACCGGTTGGGGCCGGGTTCTTGCTAACGAAGTGAGGACACCAGTCCGACGCCAAAACCCCAGGAAGCACCACCATGGACACTTTCATCCAACAGATCATCAACGGCCTCGTGCTCGGCAGCGTCTACGCGCTGGTTGCGCTTGGCTACACCATGGTCTACGGCATCATCAACCTGATCAACTTTGCGCACGGCGAAGTGTTGATGGTGGGCGCATTGACCAGTTGGACCGTGGTCACCGGCTTGGCGGGAATGGGCATACCGGGCTGGTTGATGCTGCTGATTTCGCTGATCGCCGCCATCTTGGTTTGCGCGACGCTGAACTTTGCGATTGAGAAAATAGCCTACCGACCCCTTCGCAACGCACCGCGCTTGGCACCACTCATCACTGCCATGGGCATGAGCTTGCTGCTGCAAACGCTGGCCATGATCATCTGGAAGCCCAACTACAAGCCCTTCCCAATTTTGTTGCCGTCCGAGCCTTTCAACATCGGCGGCGCAGTCATCAACGTCACGCAAATCTTGATCCTCGTGGTGACCGCCATCACCCTGGCAGGGCTGATGTTCCTGGTCAATAAAACCAAGCTGGGCCGGGCCATGCGGGCAACCGCCGAGAACCCCAAGGTTGCCGGATTGATGGGCGTGCAGCCCGACATGGTGATCTCAGCCACCTTCATCATCGGCGCGGGTTTGGCCGCTTTGGCAGGCGTGATGTACGCCGCCAATTACGGCTCGGTGCAGCACACGATGGGCTTCTTGCCCGGTTTGAAGGCGTTCACGGCGGCGGTGTTTGGCGGCATCGGTAACTTGCCCGGCGCGATGTTGGGCGGCGTGCTGTTGGGGTTGATCGAGTCGCTGGGGGCGGGCTACATCGGCATGTTGACGGGCGGCGTGCTGGGCAGCCATTACCAAGATATTTTTGCCTTCATCGTGCTGATCTTGGTGCTCACGCTGCGGCCGCAGGGCCTGCTGGGTGAACGCGTGGCCGACCGCGCTTAAGGGGGAACAAGCCATGACCAACACCTCAAACACCTCCAACGCGAACTCTCTTTCCAAGTCGGCTTCGAGTTCAGTTTTCAAAGACAACAGGCTGCTCGTATTTGTGCTCGCAGGCGTCGGCTTGATGTTGCTGCCGCTGATTGGTCAGCAATTCGGCAACGCCTGGGTGCGCATCATGGATGTGGCCCTGCTCTACATCCTGTTGGCCTTGGGCTTGAACATCGTGGTGGGTTATGCGGGTTTGCTCGACCTGGGCTACGTCGCGTTTTATGCGGTCGGCGCCTACATGTTTGGCCTGCTCGCGTCGCCGCACCTGACCGACACATTTCCCGCCATCAAAGCCATGTTTCCCGGCGGCATGCATTTGCCGTTTTGGGTGATCATCCCGTTGGGCGCGGCGCTGGCGGGCTTGTTTGGCGTGCTGCTTGGCGCGCCCACCCTGAAGCTGCGCGGTGACTACTTGGCCATTGTCACGTTGGGCTTCGGCGAGATCGTGCGCGTGTTCATGAACAACCTCGACGCGCCAGTCAACATCACCAACGGCCCCAAGGGCATGGCGCAGATCGATCCCATCACCATCTTTGGCTGGAACCTGGGCAAGCCCACAGAGTTGTTTGGTTTCACCATGTCATCGGTCACCAACTACTACTACCTGTTTTTGGTGCTGGTCATCATCAGCGTGTTCATTTGCTACCGCTTGGAGCGCAGCCGCATCGGCCGCGCCTGGATGGCCATTCGTGAAGACGAAATTGCCGCCAAGGCCATGGGCATCAACACCCGCAACTTGAAGCTGCTCGCCTTCGGCATGGGTGCCACGTTTGGCGGTGTGTCGGGCGTTATGTTTGCCACCTTCCAGGGCTTCATTTCCCCCGAGTCGTTCTCGCTGCAAGAGTCGGTAATGATCGTGGCGATGGTGGTGTTGGGCGGCATTGGCCACATCCCGGGCGTGATTTTGGGGGCGGTGTTGTTGTCGGCTTTGCCAGAGGTGCTGCGCAATGTTGCCGGGCCTTTGCAGGCGCTCACGGGCGGGCGCCTGGATGCGTCCATCCTGCGTCAGTTGCTCATTGCGCTGGCCATGATCGGCATCATGCTGAGCCGCCCGCGCGGCCTTTGGCCTTCGCCTGAGCACGGACAGTCGGCCCTGCCTGACGATGCAAAAAACAACAAGACGAATTAAGGAGAACGCCATGGCTGAAACAGTTTTGAAAGTTGCCGCCGTCTCCAAACGCTTTGGTGGTTTGCAGGCGCTGTCCGATGTGGGGATCACCATTGAACGCGGCATGGTCTACGGTTTGATCGGCCCTAACGGTGCCGGCAAAACCACCTTCTTCAACGTCATCACCGGTCTGTACACGCCCGATTCGGGCAGCTTTGAGTTGGGCGGCAAGCCCTACAAGCCCAGCGCTGTGCACGAGGTGGCCAAGGCCGGCATCGCACGGACTTTCCAGAACATCCGTTTGTTTTCCGACATGACGGCACTGGAAAACGTCATGGTGGGCCGACACGTGCGCACCCATTCAGGCTTGTTCGGTGCGGTTTTTCGCACGCCCAGTTTCAACGCCGAAGAGGCGGCCATCGCGCACCGTGCGCAAGAGCTGCTCGACTACGTGGGCATCGGCAAGTACGCCGACTTCAAAGCGCGCACCTTGAGTTACGGCGATCAACGCCGCTTGGAAATTGCGCGCGCGTTGGCCACCGACCCGAAGCTCATCGCTCTGGACGAACCGGCGGCGGGCATGAACGCCACTGAAAAAATCGTGCTGCGCGAATTGATAGACCGCATTCGCAAAGACAACCGCACCATTTTGCTGATCGAGCACGATGTGAAGCTGGTCATGGGCCTGTGCGACCGCGTGACGGTGCTCGACTACGGCAAGCAAATTGCCGAGGGCACACCCAATGAGGTGCAACGCAACCCCAAGGTGATCGAGGCTTACCTCGGCGCCGATCACAAAGCCGCTTGAAGGCCACTGCACCATGACTCAAAAAACCATGCTCAAGGTGAGCAATCTGAAGGTGGCTTACGGCGGCATCCAAGCGGTCAAGGGCGTGTCGTTCGAGGTGATGGAAGGCGAACTGGTGAGCTTGATCGGTGCCAATGGCGCTGGCAAAACCACCACGCTCAAAGCCGTCACCGGGCTTCAGCCGGTGGCTGCGGGCGACATTGAATACATGGGCAAGTCCATCGAAGGGCAGGGCGCCTGGAACTTGGTAAAGCAAGGCCTGGTGATGGTGCCCGAGGGCCGCGGCACCTTTGCCCGCATGACCATCACCGAGAACTTGCAGATGGGCGCCTTTGTTCGTGAGGACAAAGAAATCGACGCCGACATTGAAAAGGTGTTCGGCATTTTTCCGCGCTTGAAAGAACGCCGCAATCAGTTGGCCGGCACCATGAGCGGCGGCGAGCAGCAAATGCTGGCCATGGGCCGTGCGTTGATGGCTCGGCCCAAGGTCCTGTTGATGGACGAGCCGTCCATGGGCTTGAGTCCCATCATGGTCGACAAGATTTTCGAGGTGGTGAATGACATCCACCAGCGCGGCACGACGGTGCTGCTGGTTGAGCAAAACGCAAGTCGCGCCTTGGGGCTGGCGTCGCGTGGCTACGTGATGGATTCGGGCGAGGTCACGATGAGTGGCGACGCGAAGATGCTGTTGAACGATCCGCGGGTTCGGGCGGCTTATTTGGGGGAGTGATATGGGGCACTCGGCCGTTTGGGCTTTTTGTTTTTGGCTTCGCTTTTACTTGACTAGAAAAACATCCCCAACCCGTTCGGGCTGAGGTATCGAAGTCCCGCTTTTTCTTATGTTGCCGCCTGCGCTGCACCGCGCCGGGTCTCGGCCCGGCTGCCGAGTAACTTTCATTTGCTGCGCCAAATGAAAGTCACCAAAGCAAAGGCGCTCAATACGCATTTGTGCGGAGCATCTGCATAAAGGTCATGAGCCCGAATTTGACCGAGCGGTGTTCGTACCTCCACTCACGCTCTCTACCCGTCCAAAACGCAGACCCCAACACTCCAAGCGCGCCACGAATTGCTCCTTCCCCCTCGAAGGGGGGAAGGCTGGGATGGGGGTGAAAACGTCGCCTTAAAGCCGGGCGTATTCACCGCAAATCGCGCCAGCCCCACCCTTCACATCAACAAATGCTCCCCCGCATTGTCCCCACCCAAGATCACATAGTTGACCTTGCGGATGTCGAACAAATGCGTGCCGCCGGCGTAGCTGATGGAGCTTTGGACGTCTTCTCGCATCTCGCGCAAAGTGTCTGCCAACTTGCCTTTGATGGGCTCGAGGATTCGCTTGCCTTCGACGTGTTTGTACTCGCCCTTGTTGAAGTCGCTGGCGCTGCCGTAGTACTCCTTGAACAGGCGGCCGTCGACTTCCACCGTCTTGCCGGGTGACTCTTCATGGCCTGCGAAGAGCGAGCCAATCATGACCATCGACGCGCCGAAGCGCACGCTCTTGGCGATGTCACCGTGGTCGCGGATGCCGCCGTCGGCAATGATGGGTTTGGTGGCCACGCGGGCACACCATTTCAGCGCGCTGAGCTGCCAGCCGCCGGTGCCGAAGCCCGTTTTCAATTTGGTGATGCACACCTTGCCCGGCCCGACGCCCACCTTGGTGGCGTCGGCGCCCCAGTTTTCCAGGTCGATTACGGCTTCGGGGGTGGCCACGTTGCCCGCAATCACGAAAGCGCTGGGCAATTTGATCTTGATGTGCTCGATCATCTTTCGAACGCTCTCGGCATGGCCGTGGGCGATATCGATGGTGATGTAGTCGGCCCCGACGCCGCTGGCAGCCAGCCGGTCGATCACCTCATAGTCGGGCTGTTTGACGCCCGAGCTGATCGAGACAAACAAGCCCTTGTCGCGCATGCGTTTGGCGTACGCCACGTTGTCGATGTCAAAACGGTGCATCACGTAGAAGTGACCGTTGGCGGCCAGCCATTCGCTGATGGGTTCGTCCAACACAGTCTTCATGTTGGCGGGCACCACCGGCAAGTTGAAGCGACGGCCGCCGAATTCCACCGACGCGTCGCACTCGCTGCGACTTTCCACACGGCACTTGCGCGGCAACAGCAAGACGTTGTCGTAGTCAAAGATTTCCATAACTCGAAGCTCCTGGGTTCAGCGCGCGATTTTGCACTTCGCGTTTTCAGACCGCGGTGTGGATTGCGTTGCCGCAAGCACTTTGCCGTCGGCACTTTCGACCCAGGCCACGCTGGCCAACTTTTCTGCCTGCGCGCCGTCGGGCAAGCGCATGGCGCGGAAGTGACGCACCGGCGTGGTGGTGGCCAGTTCTTCCAGGCTCAAAGGGCCCACCACACTGCGCACCAGTTGGCGCGCGATGGCCGAGCCTTCGCTGCCTGCCGCCACCTTCTCAACCAAGGCCATGTACGCCGTCGCACCGTCCGGCAAAGGCGCGTTTCGGTGGACGGTGAGCTGCAGGCCGATGTAGCCGTTCCACGCCGGGCCATCGGCGATGCGCAGACGTGGCGCCGTGGTTTTGAGCGCGGTTGATTGCTGCTTCGTCGTGCTGGATGTCAATGGGCCCGCACGTGCGCTGGCTTCGGCCACCGCACCCACGGCCAATGGCGCTGAGTCGCCCGCAGGCACGATCCAATCCAGCACCATGCTGCGATCGGCTTTGTCTGACAAACCGGCGGCGGCCCAACAGCTTTCGCAGTCGGCCGTCATGAAGCGCTCGACAAGACGAAGGGGCGGCGTTGGTGCGGCCGCCTTGCAGTTTGGCGCGGCCAGCGCGGGAACAACGGCGGTGCAAATCCACGCCAGGGCGATGTGCCTGGCAACTCGAATCAAAGACAAGGCGGCTCCTAAAATGCAGGGATGAGTCTGCATTCTGACGAGAAGCCTTACGTAAATATCAGCGCCAGCAACGCCGCGCCAGCGTTTGCCCCGACAGCATCGAGCTTGCTGGCCAACCTGAACGACGAGCAACTGGCAGCGGTGACCTTGCCAGCGCGGCCCGCGTTGATCCTGGCGGGGGCAGGTTCGGGCAAAACCCGTGTGCTCACCACGCGCATTGCGTGGCTGATCCAGACCGGCCAGTTGTCACCCGGCGGCGTCATGGCGGTGACCTTCACCAACAAGGCCGCAAAAGAAATGTTGCTGCGCTTGAGCACGCTGCTGCCCATCCCCGTGCGCGGGATGTGGGTGGGAACTTTCCACGGCTTGTGCAACCGCTTTTTGCGGGCGCACTGGAAGTTGGCGGCGTTGCCTCAGGGCTTTCAAATTTTGGACACCGCCGATCAGTTGTCGGCGGTCAAGCGCATCGTCAAAGCCATGAAGCTCGATGAAGAGCGCTTTGTGCCCAAGAAAGTCAGCTGGTTCATTTCGGGCTCGAAAGACGGCGGGCAACGCCCCAAAGACATCCAAGTCACCGATGAGCAAACTCGCGTGCTGGTGGAGATTTACCAAGCCTACGAAGAGCAGTGCCAGCGCGAAGGCGTGGTCGATTTTGCCGAGCTGATGCTGCGCACTTACGAGCTGATGCGCGACAACACCTCGCTGCGCGAACACTACCAACGCCGCTTTCGCCATGTGCTGGTCGATGAGTTTCAAGACACCAACAAACTGCAATATGCCTGGCTGAAGATGTTCGCCGGCCTGGACAGCGCCGTGATGGCGGTGGGCGACGACGACCAGAGCATTTACGCATTTCGCGGTGCGCAGGTCGGCAACATGGCGCAGTTCGAGCGCGAATATCGCGTTGAAAACGTCATTAAGCTCGAGCGAAATTACCGCAGCTTCGGCAACATCCTGGACACCGCGAACGAGCTGATCTCGCGCAACTCGCGGCGCTTGGGCAAGAACCTGCGCACCGAAGCCGGGCCGGGTGAGCCGGTGCGCGTGTTCGAAGCCACCAGCGACTACGCCGAGGCGCAGTGGTTTGTCGAAGAAGCGCAGCAGCTGCACCGCGACGGCACCTCGCGCGTGAACATTGCGTTGCTGTACCGCAGCAACGCGCAAAGCCGCGTGATGGAAAGCGCGCTTTTTAACGCCGGTATCCCGTACAAGGTCTACGGCGGCCTGCGCTTTTTTGAGCGTGCGGAAGTCAAGCACGCGCTCAGTTATTTGCGCCTGATCGAGAACCCGAACGACGACACCAGTTTTCTGCGGGTGGTGAATTTTCCGACCCGCGGCATTGGCGCACGCACCATTGAATTGCTGCAAGACGCGGCGCGCCAAAGCGGTCGCAGCCTGGTGCAAAGCGTGGGCGCTGTGGCTGGCAAAGGCGGCAGCAACGTGCAAGCCTTTGTCGGGCTGATCGACGCCATGCGGGACGCGACGCGGGGCCTGACGCTGCGCGAAATCATCGAGCACATGCTGGAAGCCTCGGGCTTGGTCGACTTTTACAAAACCGACAAAGAAGGCCAGGACCGGTTGGAGAACTTGGCCGAATTGGTGAACGCTGCTGAAGCGTTTGTCACTCAAGAAGGTTTCGGCAAAGACGCGGTGGCTTTGCCTGTGGACGAGCACGGGAATGAGGCCGGGAATGAGGCCGGGCTGGCCGAATTCAGCACGCCAGGTGCTGAACCTGCGACAGGACAGATTGCGGCCACCTTCCCTGACTTGGCCCCAGACGCTGAGACCGGCGAAATCATGTCGCCCTTGGCTGCCTTCCTCACCCACGCGTCTTTGGAGGCTGGTGACAACCAGGCCAAAACCGGGCAAGACGCCATTCAACTCATGACCGTTCATTCGGCCAAGGGCCTGGAGTTTGACGCGGTCTTCATCACCGGTTTGGAAGAAGGTTTGTTTCCGCATGAAAACAGCGCGGCCGATCTGGACGGCCTGGAAGAAGAGCGGCGCTTGATGTACGTGGCCATCACCCGGGCGCGCAAACGGCTGTACTTGAGCTTCAGCCAGTCGCGAATGCTGCACGGCCAAACGCGTTACGCCGTGAAGAGCCGCTTTTTTGACGAGCTGCCCGAGACCACACTGAAGTGGATCACGCCGCGCAACCAAGCCTTCGGCTCGGGTTTTGCGCGCGAATATGCATCGAGCTGGTCGCGCGGCTCGGGCTTGAATTCCATCGTCGGTGCGGGCGACGTGGCGGCGCGCAATTCCTCAGCCAACCCTTCAGCGCCGGCCTTTGGAGCCAGCCCCAAAACCACCAGCCACGGCTTGCGCTCCGGTCAAAACGTCTTCCACAACAAGTTTGGTGAGGGCGTGATCGTCACGCTGGAAGGCGTGGGTGAAGATGCCAGAGCGCAAATCAACTTCGGCCGCCACGGCATGAAGTGGCTGGCCTTGGCCGTGGCAAAGCTCACGCCCGTGGATTGATTGTTTCGCAGGCCGCGGGGCTGCCTACACTGCACCGCGGAATTGCACCTCGCCACCTGATCGCGTTTCGCTGTTGATCCAGCTTCGCCGATGGTGTGCGCATCACCGGCCACCACGAACCCTCAATGCGCCTTACTCCCTTGCCAACCGATGAGTCTCAAACCGCCTTTACCGACGCGCTGTTGGGTGTGTGCGGGGTGGGCAAGGCCTTTGCGAGCGTGCCTGCGCTGACAGACGTGTCGCTGACCCTGCGAAGCGGCGAGGTTCATGCGCTCATTGGCGAAAACGGCGCCGGCAAATCCACCCTCATCCATGTGTTGACCGGCGCAATGGCGGCCGACCTCGGCAGCCTGACTCTGCGCGGAAAGCCGTTTGCACCCACATCGCCAGCAGACGCTGTCGCGCAGGGCATCGCGGTGCTGCACCAAGAGCCGCAACTGGTGCCCAGCATGACGGCGCTCGACAACCTTTTCGTCGGCGCTGCGTACTCCCAAGCCGCTGTGCTGCCGCGCTGGGGCCGTTGGCTGCTTGACCGCAGCGTCATGCGCCAGCGCGCGCTTGAAGCCAGTCGAGATTTGGGTGTGAATTTGCCGCTTGACGCTCTGGTGGCGGATCTTTCAGCCACGCAGCGCACGCAACTTGCGCTGCTGCGTTGCCTGATGAGCGAGCCCGATTTGCTGATTCTGGACGAGCCCACGGCCTCGCTCACCAGCACCGATGCACAGCAGCTTTTGCGTCAGATTGACACCTTGCGCCAGCGCGGCAAAGCGGTGCTTTATGTGTCGCACCGCCTCGATGAAGTGCTGCACATCGCCGACCACATCAGCGTGCTGCGCAACGGCAGCTGCGTTGCCACGCTGGCGGCGCGCGGGCAAACGCAGGCGTCTTTGATCGCCGCGATGTCGGGGCACTTGGCTGCGCACGAGACTGCGCAGCCAAGCCAAGCTGCGCGCCCGCTTGAAGCGGCAACCGCAGCCGCCAACCCCGTGCTCGAGATTCGCCAAGCGGCCACCGCTGACGGCCGTGTTCGTGCTGCCAGCCTCACGCTGCACGCCGGTGAGCTGTTGGGCCTTTACGGTTTGGCAGGGTCCGGTCGCACCGAATTGCTCGAGCTGCTTGCGGGCCTTCGTGCGGGGCGTTTTGACGCACTGCATGCACGCGGAAAGCCGCTGGCCGCCCACACGCCGCAGGCCGCAATAGCGCGCGCTTGGGTGCTGATCCCGGAAGACCGGCGCGGCCATGCGCTGGTGCTGAACATGCGTCTGCGTGACAATCTGACCTTGCCGTTTTTGCGCCGCTTTGCCAGTCTTCGGCGACTGGGTTGGCTCGGCTTGGGATGGCTTTCATTGACTCGTGAACGCTCAGCCGCAGTGGCGGCCATGCGGGCACTGAACATCAAAGCCACGGGACCCGACCAAAGCGTGCTGGAGCTGAGCGGCGGCAATCAACAAAAGGTGGTGTTTGCGCGCGCGCTGGCGATGAATGCGGAAGTGCTGCTGTGCGATGAGCCCACGCAAGCGGTGGATGTGGCCACGCGCCGCGCGATTCACCAGTTGCTGCGCGACCACTGCGCGCGTGGTGGTGCGGCCCTGGTGGTCAGCTCAGACTTGAGTGAGATGCTGGAGCTGGCCGAACGCGTGGTGGTGCTTCGCGAAGGCGTGACGGTAGCCGACCTGAGCGGCTCGAATCTGAATGCCAACGAGGTGCTGCGTTGGTGTTTTGCAGCGCGACAAAGCAGCAAGGTCACCGCATGACGGGCACCAAGCAAAACGTCTTGCCGAGCTTTATCAAGACCTACGGCACGGTGGCAGCCCTGCTGCTGATTTGCTTGGTGTTCGCGGTGCTCAGCCCGCAGGCTTTTGCCACGCTGGGCAACGCTGTGAACGTCAGCCGCCAGATTGCATTTTTGGTGCTGGTGGCGGTGGGCGCGACCCTGGTGATGGCGGCGGGTGAGTTTGATTTGTCGGTCGGAGCGGCGGCCAGCCTGGGCGGTGTGATGGCGGCGCAACTGGCGGTGGTGGGTGTGTCGCTGCCACTGGCGGTGGTGCTCACGCTGGCGGCGGGTCTGGCATTTGGCATGGTCAACGGTTGGCTGGTCGGGCGCTTCAAATTGCTGTCTTTCATCACCACCTTGGCCACCGGCACCATGCTGGCGGGCTTCACGTTTTGGCTGACCGACGGGTCGACCGTTTTCAACAACGTTCCTGAGGGCTTCAGCGCCTGGGGGCGTGCGGTGTGGCTGGGTTTGCCCGGGCCTTCCTGGGTGATGGTGGGCGTGGTGGTATCGGCCTGGGTCTTGATGCACCGCACACCGTTTGGACGGCGGCTTTATGCGGTGGGCGGCAATGAGCGTGCTGCGCGCTTGATGGGCGTGAGCGTGCAGCAACACAAGGTGTGGGCCTTTGGCCTGTGCGCCTTGGTGGCCACCGGCGCCGGTGTGTTGTTGGCGTCACGGCTGGGGTCGGCCCACCCCACGGGTGGCAACGGTTTGTTTTTGCCCGCGTATGCGGCCGCGTTTTTGGGCATGACAGCCAACCGCAGCGGCGTGCCCCAGGTACTGGGCAGCTTGCTGGGCGCTGCGACCTTGGGCATCCTGGCCAACGGCCTGACCATCCTGAACGTGCCTTCGTTTTTGCAAGACGTGGTCACCGGGGCCATCGTGGCTACCTCGGCCACCATCTGCTCGCCTACTTCTGGATGCTCGAGCGCGATGCAATTCGTTTCGACTTCGCCGCCCGCT
>JBBRGA010000045.1:0-22281 GCA_038241115.1 Burkholderiales bacterium
CGAAAGCGATGCCACCGCCAGCTTCGCGCGCCAGCAGCGCCAGTGCCGCGCCAGTGGTGGGCGCGCTGCCACTGACCAGCATGCCCAACAGCAAGGCAAAGATCACAACCCCCACACCGTCGTTGAACAAGGACTCGCCGGCGATCACGTGTTCGAGGTTTTTGGGCGCATTGGCCGACTTCAAAATGCCCATCACCGCGATCGGATCGGTGGGCGAGATCAGCGCACCGAACAGCAGGCAGTACATCAGCGGCAATTCCAGATTCACCCACGGCAGCGCGGCCCAAAGTCCGTAACCGACGATCAGCGTGGACACCATCGTGCCAATCAACGCCAACGACGCCACCGGCCAGCGCAGCGCCTTCAACTCGCTCAAGTCCACGTGCAGCGCTCCGGCAAACAGCAACAGCGACAACATGCCCTGCATCAGCACATCGGAGAAGTCGATGGAGCGCAGCAGCGATTCCTCGTAGCTGCGCAGTGCATGCGACACCCCAAGGACGTCCAGAGCGACGATCACCAGCGACAGCACCAGCGCAATCACCATCACCCCGATGGTTGTCGGCAAGTGCACAAACCGGTGGTTCAGGTAGGCCAGCAACGCAGTGACGACGAGGCAGACGGCGGCGATGTCCAGCATGTTTTGATCCTTGAAAGTGATGCGATCAATGCAGTTCTTGCAGCTACGGTAAGAAGAGCTTACTCAATGACCGGCGCGGCCAGATTGCCTTTTACGGCACCGCGCGCCAGCTCGAGACGGTTGCGTGATTCGATGTAAATGCGCGTGATCTTGGGAAAGCGCTCGCGGATCTCGCGCTCGATGCGCTCGACGGTGGCGGCCGCATCGTCGGCAGCGACGCCGTCGGCAAAGACGACATCGATCGCCAGCAGCACGTCGTCAGCGCCGATGTACATCGTCAACGGCAGGCCTGCCTTTTGCACCTGCGGTTGCCGCTGCGCGATGGCGCGGATGGCGGCAGCCGTGTCGGGACGCACGCCCTCACCAACAAGCAGGCCGCGCGACTCGCGGATCAGCAGAACCGCCACACCCGCCAAAATGCAGCCTATGACGACGGAAGCCGCGCCGTCGAGCACAGGCATGTTCAAGCTGTGGCTGGCCCAGACGCCGACGGCGGCCACCGCCAGGCCGGCCAGAGCGGCACCGTCTTCGGCCAGCACGGTGTAGACGGCGGGGTCTTTGCTGCCGTGCAGCGAGGACCAGAACGGTCGCCCCGCCGACTGACTGCGGAACTGGCGCAGCGCGACCAAAAAGCTGGCGCCCTCGAACAGCGCCGCTATGGCCAGCACCACATAACTCCATGTCGGGTCGGTCAGCGGTTCGGGGTGGCGCATGTGCATCACGCCTTCGTAAATCGACATACCGCCGCCCAAGCCGAAGACCAGCACCGCCACGATCAGGCTCCAAAAATACAACTCCTTGCCACGGCCGAAGGGGTGCTCCGGCGTCGCCGGTTTTTTCGACATGTGCAGACCCACCAGCAGCAGCCCGCCGTTGCCGGCGTCGACGGCCGAGTGGATGCCTTCTGAGAGCATCGCCGAACTGCCGCTGAAGCCGGCGGCCACGAACTTTGTGATGGCAATTGCGACGTTGGCGGCAATGGCGCCGTAAACCGCGACTTTCGATTCGGCCATGCCTCGAAAAATCTCACCCTATGCGCACGGGCACGAAGATCTTGTTGCCGTCGCGAAGGATCAACAGCGCCACGCTTTTCTCTGCCTTGGCCACTGCATCGCGCACCTGTTCGATGCTCGAGACCGGCTTGCCGTTGATGGCCATCAGCACGTCGCCAGCCTGCACACCAGCCAAAGCGGCTGGGCCGCTGGCGTCATCGATCAACAAGCCACCGTCCACTCCGGCCTCCTGGCGCTCTTGGGGTTGAAGCGGGCGCAGCGCCAAGCCCAGCTTGCCGCGGTCCGGCGTGCCGTCCGCCTTCGCCACAGCTGCCGCTTTGCCGCCCGCATCGCTCAGCAGTGCAGTCAGTTCCTGGGACTGGCCCTGGCGCCAAACCTGAATCGTCACCTTCTGCCCCGGCAACAACTGGCCCACCATGGCCGGCACGTCGCCCACGCCGACGATGGCCTGGCCGTCGATCTTGCGGATCACGTCGCCGACCTGCATGCCGGCTTTTTCGGCAGGCCCGCCTTTGTCGACATTCGACACCAACGCACCTTCTGGTTTGTCCAGCTTGAAGGAGTCGGCCAGGGCCTGGTTCACGTCCTGCAGGGCCACTCCCAGTCGGGCGTGGCTGGCCTTGCCGGTGGCCAGGATCTGCGCCTCGATCTTCATGGCCAAGTCGATCGGGATCGCAAAAGACAAGCCCTGATAGCCGCCGCTGCGGCTGTAGATTTGCGAGTTGATGCCCACCACTTCGCCGCGCGTGTTGAACAGTGGCCCGCCGGAGTTGCCTGGGTTGACTGCCACGTCGGTCTGGATGAAGGGCACGAAGCTGTCGTCCGGCAGCGAACGTCCCTTGGCGCTGACCACGCCGGCCGTGACGCTGTTTTCGAAGCCGAAGGGCGAGCCGATGGCCAGCACCCATTCGCCCACGCGCAAGTCGCGCGAACTGCCCAGCGGAACCACAGGCAGGTCCTTGGCCTCGATCTTCAGCACAGCCACGTCGGTTTTGGGGTCAGATCCCAGCACCTTGGCCTGAAATTCGCGGCGATCGGTCAGCTTGACCGTCACGTCCTTGGCGTCGCGCACGACGTGGGCGTTGGTGACGATGATGCCGTCGGCACCGACGATGAAGCCGGAGCCCTGTCCGCGCACGAGCTGATCTTGGGGCGGTTGGCCGCTGCCGCCCGGGCCCTGGAAGCGCCGAAAAAACTCGAAGAACGGGTCGTTGGGGTCCATGCCCTGTGGCCCGCGCGGTCGCGCCGTGGCCGACCCATCGTCGTTTGCCGTGACATGGCGCATGCCGCTGACGCTGATGTTGACCACCGCACCTCCGTAACGCGCCGCGATCTGCGAGAAGTCGACGGCGCCCGGCGCGCCGCCGGCCGTGGCCGCTTGCGCCGCAGCGGCTGGCGCGGTCATGGGGATGGGTGCGGATGGCGACGCGGATGTGGCTGCTGCAGAGCGTGCATCGGGGCCGACTGTCGGGACAGGTGGCGTGCAGCCGGCAAGGCCGATGGCCAGCAAGGCCGCAGTGATCGAAACGCAGCGCATGGGGCGCTGCGCCGGACGGGTTTGCGAATCGAGCTTCATGGTGTTCTCCAAGTCAGATGTTTCGCTGCGAACGAAGCCGCTTGACCACACGGTGTCAGGCGCGAGTGGCTTCAGCCAACCGCTTGTCCTGGGGCCCCCAATAACCGCTGCGCCCGTAGTGCTCGTGCAAGCGGGCTTCGTCCTCGCGGGTCAACGCGCCGGTGGGCTCGAACGGCGGTGCTTCTTTCACCGCTTGACGTGACAGCTTGACCGAGACGGTGCTGTGTGACCAGCTGACGTCTTCGATCCACTGCGTTGCGACAAGCATCTGGTGCCCGACCCACCAGTTGCTGGTGTCGACGATGAGGTAGCGCACAGCCCAGGTTTCGTCGTCGATCAGCAAGCCGCAGACGTGGCCGATTTCGCCGTCAGTGGCCTGGATGTGGTAGCCCGTGATCGCCTTGCAACTGCGCAGATGAGCGTCCGCGCTGGCGTCCCGGGCTTCGACGGCGGCACGCGCCTGGTCTGAGCGCGCCTGCGCGTTCTGTGACTCCTCGCGAATGGCTTCCGGGCTTCCAAAGCCTCCATAGCCAACCAACATCGGGCCGGGGTACATGCCGCCGCCCCAAAAGCCGTCGCCGCCCCAGTAGGACGGGTATCCGTAATAGCCGGAGTAGTCCAGCTCGTGCTGCCGCGTGACGGGCTGCTGGGTGTCCACTTCCGGGCTGTTCTTGACTTGCGCTTTGGTGATCGACACCGGCAGCAACCGCGCCGCCCAGTTGGGTTCGCCAATCGCCATGGGCGATATCAGCACCTGCCTGCCGGACAGCCAGCTGCCGGTGTCGACCACGAGATAGCGAACGACCCAGGCCTGGTCGTCCAGAAACAGGTCCTTGACGCGACCCACCTCGCCGTCAACGGCGCCGATGGAATAGCCGTGGAGTTCTTCAAGGTTGCGCAACATGGTTTGGCTCCTTCATGCAAATGAGTGGTGGGTGGGGTCAGGGGTCAGGGGTCAGGGATGGACTGATGCAACGGCTTGACTGGCCCGAGAGACGACGCGTGTGGGCGTGGCGTTACTTTCGTTCCGCCGTGCGCCGTGGTCTGTCTGATAGCGCACCGACAGACGCCGAATTGCGCGCAAGCTTTGGCCTGAATGCTGTGGGCCTGGCCTTGCAGGGCTTCAGGCTTTGGTGTCGTCACCGATGTGGATGAGCGTGTTGCTGGCAAATCGGTAGGGCGGGATTTCGAGGTTGATCGGTGCCGGTTTGTTTTTGAACACGCGCCCAGATCCGTCGAACGTCGACCCGTGGCAAGGACAGAAGAAGCCTCCGGGCCAATCCGTCGGCAGGCTCGGATTGGCCACACCCGCCGGTGCGCGACTCGGCGAGCAACCCAGATGCGTGCAGATGCCAATGGCCACGAAAAACTCGGGCTTGATCGCTCTCGCCGTGTTTTTCGCATAGGCAGGCTGCTGATCCTTTTTAGACTGCGGGTCCGCCAGCTGCGCGTCGTGGCCTTGCAGCGCGGCCAGCATCTCGGGGGTGCGCCGCACGATCCACACCGGCTTGCCACGCCACTCCACGGTCTTGAAGCCACCGGGCGGTATGTCAGAGATCTCCACTTCCACCGGCCCGCCAGCGGCCCGTGCGCGCTCACTGGGAGCAAAGGTCGAAACGAAGGGGACGGCTGTGGCCACCACGCCCGCACCGCCCGCTGCAGCGGTGATGACCACCCAATGGCGGCGGTCGGGATTCATCGGTACGTCAGGGTTGGGGAAAGCTTCGGCCATCGTTATCTCCTTGTGGCAAATCTGTAGGCGGTAGCGTGAGGGACGAAGTTCCCGCTGTCCGTGCGGCAACGCGCATACGTCGCATCAACCATCGTGCCGGCCGACGACAGGGCACAAGCAACTGGCCGGGTCAACTTTCTGGCCGGCTGAATGCCCGGTTGACCGCGCTGAAGGCTGCTTCGACGTCCAGCAGGTAGTCGGGCTCTGGCACGGCTTCTTGTGCACCTTTGACGATGAGGCGAGCGTGTCGTTGAAGACAGGCTGCGTCCGAGGCGGTTTGCACATGGCAGGCGATCTGTGCGATGGCTTCGAGAAGGCGGATCGCCACGGCCGGGTTCGAACGGGCGTTTTGCCTGATCTGGTTGAAGGCGCTGTCTGCGATGCCTGCAAACGACGAACGCGGTGCCACCAGGCGCAGCCGTCCGTGGGCGTCGAAGCGGTGGGCTGACGGCATGTCGCGGCGCGCCAGGCGGCACAGACCCGAGCCCAGCCGGTCAACGCAAGCGATCGCCGTGAACGGGTCGTTGATGCCCGGGGACAGCGCACGCACGGCGATCTCGACCAGCTGCTGAAAAGAGAATTCGACATCCTGCGCCGCGGTGCGTTGATTGCCGAACACGAAGGCGGCAGTGATCTTCTCGACCAAGCCCTCGGTGAGGTGATGTGCTGGCCAAACCATCACCATCGGTCGTCCTTCGACAAGGTAGTGCCCTGGCCGTCGCTCCAGCCGAAGCAACAGATCTTCTTCGGCAGCCAGGGCCATCAAGGCGTCGGCATCGATCAGTTGAAGGTAGCCGTCCTGCGGTGCTCTCACGGGCAGGGCGTCGACGGTGAACACCGCAGGCAGGTCAGCCTCGTGCAGCGCTTTCGAGACTTCGGATTCAGGCCGGCCCAAGTGGCCGGGGAACAACCTGTCGACCCCTTGTTCCAGCTCCCTGCCAACCCGCGCCACGACCTCGTCAGCCTGAATGGAAACGGACACATGGTGGATAAAGTAAATCAACACGCCGATGCTGAGCATCGCCAGCAGCAGGCCGATGCTGACTGACAGATGCGGCACGAAGGCCACCTCGTCGGCGCGCCGGACCGTGCGAAGCACCAGCAGGCAGTAAACGAAGGTGGCCACAAACGTGCCCAACACCACTTGGTTGGCGGTGTCGCGCATGAAGTTGCGAAGCAGGCGCGGGCCGAGTTGCGACGAGGCCAGCGACAGCGCCACCAGGGTCATCGAGAACACGGTTCCGGCGATGGCGATCATCGACCCTGCCACCGTACTTAACAGCAGGCTCGCCCCTTCAGCGCCGCCCGAATAGATCCAGCTCAGACGCTGCAGCCCGCCCTTGGCGATGGCCTTGTCGACCTCGACGACAGACACAGCGAGCGCCACGGCCAGGCACGCCATGACCGCGGGCACGAACCAGAAACTGGACCGAAGGCGATCCCAATATTTGAGCAGCAGTGCTTTCAAAAAACCTCACTTCGACCTGTGAACCTCGAACGAGACGCCCACGCAATGTGCAGAATCATTCGCAGGGCCATCAGCGTAGGCGAAGGCCCCGCGAGCGTGCTGTGCGTTGCCGCACCAAAGAGCTGAGCCGCGTGCCGGTCGCCTTGGCTCGGGCAGCGCGTTCAGAGCAGCCTTCAGAGGCAGCAGCCAAGCCTGCTGCGCTGGCTGCAAATACCGCTCGCATCGCACTACATCTGCGCCAGCGGGATGCCTGCAGCTCGTTCGTCGGCATTCAACGCAGCAATCAGCAGCGCCAGGTCGTGGTCCATGCGTTCAAGCGTCTTTGCGTCGAGCGTCGCCAAAGCGTCCGGTAAGACGCCGGCAAAAGGGCCTGGCGCTTTTTGCAGCACGCGCAACCCTGCAGGCCGAATGCGGAGCTGCACTGCCCGGCGGTCTGGCGCATTCTTTTCGGCAGCAATCAACTGCGCCGTCATCAGGGCTTTGACGAGGTTGCTCGCGGTGGTCTGGTGCACGTCCATGAAAGCCGCCAGGCTGTTCACGCCCAGGCCCGGATGCGCGTGAATGACGCTGAGCGCCCAAAGCTGCGCACCCCCGACTCCGGCCTTTTTCTCCACCTGTTGGAAGTGCGTCTTGACGGCGTTGAACACCAATCGGAACCGACGCAACACACGCACTTCAGGTTCACTGAGAGACTGTTCGGAGGCCGGGCTTGCGGCCTTGACAGCGGCAACTTTTTTCTTGATCACCATCAGAACATCATAGGTGCCGAGCCGCAATAAACGCGCTGTGCAAGCTCGCACATCTGGCCACGCGGAGCCTTACTTCGCCGGGTACTGGATGTCGTCGCGACGGTTTTGCGCCCACGCCGCTTCAGTCTGTCCGGTGGCTTTCGGCTTGCCTTCACCCCAGCTGGTGGCCTCCATCTGCCTGTCCTTGGCGCCGTAGATTTTCAAAACACGCACCAGCGCTTCAGCCCGCTTCTGTCCAAGGGCCAAGTTGTATTCCGATCCGCCACGCTCATCGGTGTTGCCCTCGACTCTGATCGCAACGGTGGGATTCGCTGCCAGGAACTTGCCGTGTCGCTCGACCAGGGCCATGTAGTCCTGCTTCACCGTGAATTCGTCGTAGTCGAAGTACACGCTGCGATCGGTGGAAAGCCTGCTCTTGGGATCGAGGTAGGCGGGCAGTGTGACCGTGCTGACATTCGAGGACGACACCATCGGCTGCGGCGCGGCCATCGGTGCTGTGGGCGGCGGCGCAACGGCCACCGACATCGGAACAGGCGCCGCGGGTATTGCAACTGGCGTGCTGCTGCACGCCGCCAGCAGTGCCGCGAGGGCGGCCATGAGAAGGGTTGACTTGGCTTGGTTCACTGAGAAATCTCCAATGTTGTCGTGCGTTGTCGGGATTCACAAGCTGCTGCAATCAACTTGCGCTTGATCAAAGATCAACTACATTCTGACAAATATATCTGGGGAATTCAAGTCATCGATTCTTCAGGCACGGCACCGCCGACCAGAGAACCGGGCTCATGCAAGGCCAGCGACAAAGCCGCTGCATCGATCGGTGCCAGCTTGCGCATGGCGCAGCTTCATGTCAGAAAGCGTCGAACAAGCGCAAGCGCTATCGGTGACTTATTGGCGGGCGGGAGGGTTAGAAATGAAAAACGGGCCGCGAAGGCCCGTGTTCATTGACTATCTGGCGGAGCCGGAGGGATTCGAACCCTCGAAGCAGGTTTTGCCCACTTACTCCCTTAGCAGGGGAGCACCTTCGGCCACTCGGTCACAGCTCCGTATAGCAGCGCAAATTCTAACCGCACTTGCTTCGCAGAAGGCTCTGATTCAGGCGGTGGGTTGCTCCAGGTCGAAGGCTTTGTGCAAGGCGCGCACGGCCAACTCCATGTACTTTTCGTCGATCACCACGCTGGTCTTGATTTCACTCGTGGTGATCATCTGGATGTTGATGCCTTCGTCGCTAAGCGTGCTGAACATCCGGCTGGCCACGCCCACGTGGCTGCGCATGCCGATACCGACGATGCTGACCTTGCAAATTTTCGTGTCGCCGGTGAGTTGCGCATCACCGGTTTTCGGCATGACCTGCGCTTTCAACAACTCCACCGTGCGGGCGTAGTCGTTGCGGTGCACCGTGAACGAAAAGTCGGTTTTTCCGCCGTTCGACACGTTTTGAATAATGACGTCCACATCGATGTTGGCGTCGGCCACGGGGCCCAGAATTTGGAACGCAATGCCTGGTTTGTCTGGCACCCCCAGCAAGCTGATTTTGGCTTCATCGCGGTTGAAGGCAATCCCCGAAACGACGGCTTGTTCCATTTTTTCGTCTTCCTCAAAAGTGATCAGTGTGCCCGATTTGGCTTCGTCAATGCTGTCGATGTCCCACGGCGTGAAGCTGCTCAGCACGCGCAGCGGAACGCGGTATTTACCGGCAAATTCAACCGATCTGATTTGCAAAACTTTGGCACCCAGGCTGGCCAGTTCCAGCATCTCCTCGAAGCTGATCGTGGACAAGCGGCGCGCCTCGGGCACGATGCGCGGGTCGGTGGTGTACACGCCGTCCACATCGGTATAGATCAAGCACTCGTGGGCTTTGAGCGCGGCTGCCACGGCCACCGCCGAGGTGTCTGAACCACCACGGCCCAGGGTCGTGACGTTGCCCTTTTCATCAACGCCCTGGAAGCCGGTGATGACCACCACTTTGCCCGCGGCCAAGTCGGCGCGCACGCGAGCGTCGTCGATGCTTTGAATGCGTGCTTTGGTGTGTGCGCTGTCGGTGGTGATGGCCACTTGCCAGCCGGCGTAGCTGACCGAAGGCATGCCTTCGGCTTGCAGCGCGATGGCCAGCAGACCACTGGACACCTGTTCGCCGGTGGCGGCAATGGCGTCGAGTTCACGCTGTAAATCGGGGCTGCTTGTTTCAGGCGAGAGCTCTTTGGCCAGTCCCAGCAGGCGATTGGTTTCGCCGCTCATGGCCGAGGGCACCACCACCATCTGATGGCCCGCGCGGGCCCACTTGGCAACCCGCTTGGCGACGCTGCGGATGCGCTCGGGCGAGCCCATGGAAGTGCCGCCGTACTTGTGAACGATGAGAGCCATAAGTTCTGAAAGGAATCGAGGAGAACGCCTTAGCGTCGCACTGCGCCACCGCCTTGGCAGCGCGCAGCCGACGCGGTGTGAAATTCGGCGTCAGCCTCAGATTTTAGCGGGCGGGTTCAAGCGCCGTAGTCTGGCTTCCAGCACAGCGTCACCTGAGGTTGTCCCGGCAGTGCGACAACGCGCGCGTCCAGCCCCAAGCCCGGCACAAACACCAACTGCCCCCCACTGAACAACAACGGGCCATCGCGGTAGCAGGCCGCCACACCAGCGGCTTGAAACTGCTTTTTCAAACTGCGCGCGGGGCGCAACAAACCCATCTGAAACTGCTCTGCGCCACGCCGCGCGCGCAGTTCCAAATGACCCAACCACGCCAGCGCCACACCGTCTTGGTCGACGCGCGTGGCGATCAGACTGCCCTGCCAGCCGTGCAACTTGTATGTGCCCGCGCGGGTAATACGCATCGTGTTTTCGCAGGGTCTTGACGGCGGACGCTCGTCGCTGGTTTTGTGGAACGTCAACACGCCGCGATAGCGCCTGAGCGTGCCGTGCGAAGCCTGCCATGTGGCCAAGCCGCGAGGCGGTGACGCCGAAGGCAGCTCGTCCATCAGGCGATTCACCAGCGCGGCCTCGGCGGGGCTGCCCATCTGCGTCGCCAGCCAGGCGCGCAGCGCGTTGCTGCGACGCGGTGCAGACAACGCCGACCACGCCGCCACGCGCAGACCTTTTTTACTGGCGGTGTCGGTGGCGACTTCAGCCAGATCGATGTCTGCCAGATCGCGCAAACAAGCCGTCGCTTCCTGAGCCCACGCGGCCGAATTGGCGAAAGCTGATTCGGCCTGCGAAAACGCCTGTGTCAGCGCGGGCCAAACGTCGCAGCGCAAGCGATTTCTGGCAAACCTGGGGTCTGAGTTGGTGTCATCTTCGATGTGTGTCAGACCGTGAATTTCAACGTAGTGCTCGATCGCTTCGCGCGGCAGTTGCAGCCAGGGTCGAGCCCAGGTCACGCCGTCGCGCACCGCCCGCGTGGGCATGCCAGACAGCCCCGCCGTGCCGGCACCTCGCAGAGCCTGCAGAAGCAACGTCTCAGCTTGATCTCGGCGGTGATGGGCCAGCAGCACGATGCTGGCTCCCTCTTCCAGTGCCATGGCGCGCAGCGCCAGATAGCGCGCCTTTCGCGCCCATGCCTCCACGCTGTCACCTGCCTGGGGCCGACCGGTCAATCGCCGCGCCACAAAGCGCACAGGCAAGCCTTGCGCTGCCCAATCAGCGCACTGCCTGGAGCCGTGCTCCAGCCATTCATCAGCCTGCTTGCTGAGTCCGTGATGCACGTGCAGCGCCACGACTTCACAGCCAGTGGCCGCAGCATTTACTGCGGTCGCGTGCAACAACGCGGTGGAGTCGCGCCCGCCGCTGTAGGCCACCGCGACTGTCATTGGATCACCGCGACGAAGCACGACGATTACAGAACCCGTTGCGCGCGCAGAACAGCGCGCTCAGCGATCCGTGGTGTCGTTGAACCGACCGTAGGACTGCAAACGCTCGTAGCGGCGCTGAAGCAATTCTTTGGGCTTCAAATCGCTGACCTGGCGCAACGCGTCGCCCAACGCACGCTTCAAGAACGCCGCCATTTGTTTGGGGTCGCGGTGTGCGCCGCCCACCGGCTCGCTGACGATTTTGTCGACCAGGCCAAGTGACTTCAAACGGTGCGCCGTGATACCCAATGCCTCGGCCGCGTCCGACGCACGCTCGGCGGTTTTCCACAAAATGGAAGCGCAACCTTCGGGCGAGATGACCGAGTAAATCGAGTACTGCAGCATCAGCATCTGATCGCCCACGCTGATGGCCAAGGCACCGCCTGAACCACCTTCTCCAATGATCGTGCAGATGATGGGCACTTCCAACTGCGCCATCTCGAAGATGTTGCGACCGATGGCCTCAGACTGCCCGCGCTCCTCGGCGCCAATGCCGGGGTATGCGCCGGGCGTGTCTACGAAAGTGAACACCGGCAGTCCAAATTTCTCGGCAAGCTTCATGAGACGCAAGGCTTTACGGTAGCCCTCCGGGCGCGACATCCCAAAGTTACGCAGACCGCGCTCTTTGGTGTCCCGGCCCTTCTGGTGCCCTATCACCATGCAGGCCTGCCCGTTGAAGCGCGCCAGACCACCGACCATGGACAAGTCGTCGGCAAAGTGGCGGTCGCCGTGCAATTCTTGAAAGTCGGTGAAGACCTCGTTGACATAGTCCAGCGTGTAAGGGCGCTGCGGATGTCGCGAGATTTGCGTGACCTGCCACGGCGACAAGCTGGCGTAGATGTCTTTGGTGAGCTGAACGCTTTTTTTGCTAAGTCGGTCTATCTCTTCGGAGATGTCGACAGCCGACTCGCTTTGAACATAGCGGAGCTCTTCGATCTTGGTCTCGAGTTCGGCCACGGGCTGCTCGAACTCCAGAAAATGACGTTTGCTCATGGTGAGACGTCCCTTCGCGAATGACTTAAAAAATGACTCTGGATGTGATTCAGGAGCTGACTCAAGAAACGACTCAAGAGATGACCGGCGCCGGGTCGAGGCTGCGCCACAAATACCAAGTTGCCACCGAGCGAAACGGCGCCCAAGCGTCGCCCACTTCGCGCGCTTCGGCGCGCGAAACAGGCTCGCCGCTGAAGTAGTTCACGCTGATGCCTTTGATGAGACCCACGTCATCCAATGGCATGACGTTGGGGCGCATCAGATGAAAAATCAAAAACATTTCTGCGGTCCAGCGACCTATCCCGCGTATGGCCATCAGCTCTTCAATGATGGCCTCGTCGGCCATGCCTTGCCACTGCGGCACGTGCACTTTGCCAGACTGGAAGTGCAGCGCCAAATCGCTGAGGTATTCAACTTTGCGGCCCGACAGACCGGCCGAGCGCATCGTCTGTGGGCTCAGGGCGAGCACAGCATCCGGCACCACAACGATTGGCGCCGTCGCATTTGCCAGCGCCTCATCCGTCGGTTCAGACTGCGCATCGTTCGATATCAATTCAGTGAACCGACGCCATACCGATTGCGCTGCTTTGACCGATATTTGCTGACCTACGATCGAACGCGCCAAGGTAGTGAAAGCGTCGCCGCGGCTCTGCAGGCGACAGTCCCCCAGCGCCGGAATTAACTTGCGCAGAACGCGGTCGCGCTTGGCAAGGTGCTTGCAGGCCTCCTCCCAATGACCCGGCGTGTTGAGCGATGTCTCGGCCGTCACGCTTTCATCCAGGTGGTGCCCGTGACCGAGTCTTGCAACACGATGCCCGCGGCGAGCAAATCGTCCCGAATGCGGTCTGACAACGCAAAGTCACGCGCCTGTTTGGCCGCTTTGCGCAGCGCTATTTTTTCTTCGATGCCGGCCTCGTCCAAGGCGGCGCCCGACTGCAAAAAGGTGCGCGGCAGTTGTTGCAGCAGGCCCAGCACTGCCCCCAAGCTTTTCAGCAACACGGCGGCCGACTCTGACTGTGTGCGGTTGACTTCACTGGCCAGTTCAAACATCACAGTGACCGCACCTGATGTGTTGAAGTCGTCGTCCATTGCAGCTTTGAAAACCGCCGCTTGAGGGTGCGTCCAGTCGACTTCACTCTTGCCTGCCTCCGCCCCTTGCGTCGCCTGCACGCCGTTCAGCGCGGTGTAAAGCCTGCGCAACGAGCTGCGCGCATCGGTCAAGTTGGCTTTGCTGAAATTGAAAGGGCTGCGGTAGTGGGTGCGCAACATGAAAAAGCGAAGCGTCTCGCCATCGTGCTGCCGCAGCACGTCGCGGATCGTGAAGAAGTTGCCCACCGACTTCGACATCTTTTCGTTGTCGACGTTCAAGTGGCCGTTGTGCATCCAGTAATTCACAAACGGTCGCCCAAACGCACCTTCGCTTTGCGCGATTTCGTTCTCGTGATGCGGGAACTGAAGGTCAATGCCGCCGCCGTGAATATCGAAGTGCTCGCCCAACAGCGCGCAGCTCATGGCCGAACACTCAATGTGCCAGCCGGGGCGGCCGCGTCCGTACGCGCTGTCCCACTTGGCGTCTTCGGGCTCGGATTCTTTGGCCGCTTTCCACAGCACAAAGTCGAGCGGGTCGTTCTTGCCGTCCGCCACCGCCACGCGCTCACCCGATCGAAGTTGGTCTACGGACTTGCCTGACAGCTTGCCGTAGCCGGGGAACTTGCGAACCGCGAAATTCACATCGCCGTTCGTTGCCTGGTAAGCCAAACCCTTGTCTTCCAGGGTCGCAATGAGCGACAACATTTGCGGCACGTAATCGGTGGCGCGCGGCTCATGCGTAGGCGTGGCGATTCCCAGGGCGCGCAGATCTTGGTGCAGCGCCACCGTCATTTCATCTACCAATTGGCGGATGGAAATGTTGCGTTCCAGTGCGC
Source organism: Burkholderiales bacterium (assembly GCA_038241115.1). GTDB lineage: Bacteria > Pseudomonadota > Gammaproteobacteria > Burkholderiales > Burkholderiaceae_C > JANYJJ01. The sequence continues at coordinate 13,930 of JBBRGA010000045.1, forward strand.
GTTTGATGATCTTGTCGTCGATGTCCGTGATGTTGCGGACGTAGGTGACATCAAATCCACTGGCCAGCAACCACCGATAGACCACATCGAAGGCCATCAGAAAACGCGCATGGCCCATGTGGCACAGGTCATACAGGGTCATGCCGCACACATACATGCGCACCTGCTTGCCTTCGATCGGAATGAACACCTCGCTGCTGCGAGACAAGGTGTTGAAAATACTCAGTGTCATGAAGCTGGCGGCTTTACGGGACTATTGGCTGGGGCAAAACCCGCAACCGTTTATGGGTTGATATACGGCGCTGTGACTGCTCACAGACTGCGCAAGCAGCTGTCATTGCAGGGTCGCAACGCGAAGCCAAACGAAGGTGTCCGGCCTGCGAAAACCTGTGTCCACCGTACAATGAAATCAGTATAGCGGTGGGTTTTTGCGGGCCAACAGATGTCCGCAGGCACCTGCACCGCGAGCCGAATTTCGTCGTCACGTTTCACTCGATTTTGGAGTCGCACCCATGAACACCTCGTTTTCTTTTTCTCGCGTTTTGAGGCGAACGCTGGCCTTTGGCTGCATCGCTTTGGCGTCTCTGAGCGCAACATCTGCCTTCGCGCAGAAGGTGAAGCTCGCCACCACGGCGGGCGACATCGTGATTGAGCTTGATGCCAGCAAAGCGCCCAAATCAGTCGAGAACTTTCTTGGCTACGTCAAAGCCGGCCACTACGACGGCACAGTGTTTCACCGCGTCATCAGCAACTTCATGATTCAAGGGGGCGGAATGTTGCCCGACATGAAGGAGAAGCAAACGCGCGCTCCCATCGTGCTGGAAAGCATGAACGGCTTGGCCAACACCAAAGGCACGGTTGCGATGGCGCGCACAGGTGTGCCCAATTCGGCCACCGCGCAGTTTTTCATCAACGTGAAAGACAACGAATTCTTGAACGGTACACGCGAAGGCACGGGCTATGCCGTGTTCGGAAAAGTTACGTCCGGCATGGACGTGGTGGAAAAAATTCGCGGCGCACGCACCGACACCAAAGGCCCGTTTGAGAACGTGCCGGTCGAACCCATCATCATCAAACAAGCCACCCTGGAGAAATGACATGAATCAAAAAGTTGAGTTGCAAACCAATCACGGCAACATACAGATCGAGCTGGACGCCGCCAAAGCGCCTGTCTCGGCGCAGAACTTCATTGACTACGTGAACGCAGGCCACTTTGACGGCACGGTGTTTCACCGCGTCATCAAAGGCTTCATGATTCAAGGCGGCGGCTTTGAAGTTGGCATGAAACAAAAGGCCGTGAAAGCCGCCATTCAAAACGAAGCCACCAACGGACTGAAGAACAAGCGCTACACCTTGGCGATGGCGCGCACCTCCGATCCACATTCCGCCACAGCGCAGTTTTTTATCAACGCCGGTGATAACGGCTTCCTAGATCACACCGCCCAGAACTCCAGCGGTTGGGGCTATGCGGTGTTTGGCACCGTGGTCGCAGGCAGCGACGTGGTCGACAAAATAGAGCAAGTCAAAACCGGCCGCAAAGGTTTTCACGACGATGTGCCGCTGGACGACGTCGTGATCCAAAAAGCGGTGCTCATCTGACTCCGAAGCCGACTTCAAAGCGCAGGCGACGGAGCAAACATTGATCACTGACAGCTCACTTCGTTTGCCGCTATTTTGGGAGATGTCGGCACCGTCACACTGGAACGCCATTGACTTCATCAGCGACCTCCATCTGTCCGCCGCGTCACCCAAAACCTTCGAAGCATTTGCGCAGCACATGCAAAGCACCGAGGCCGATGCGGTGTTTATCTTGGGTGATCTGGTCGAGCTATGGGTAGGCGACGACTCCCGAGCAGGCACATTTGAAGCGCGATGTGTGGAGGTCCTGACTGAAGCGGCATCGCACCGGACTGTCGCGTTCATGGCGGGAAACCGTGACTTTTTGCTCGGGGCTCAAATGCTAAAAACCTGTGGGGTCATGGCGTTGCCAGACCCGACGGTGTTGGTCGCCTTTGGCGAACGCATCTTGCTCGCGCATGGGGACGCTTTGTGTCTGGCCGACCGGCCTTACCAATCGTTTCGCCAGCTGGTGCGAAGCGAGTCCTGGCAACAGGACTTTTTAGCCAAACCGCTGATTGAGCGTCGCGCGTTGGGCGCGCGCATGCGCAGCGAAAGCGAAGGCCGCAAAAACAAACACTCGCGCGTTGATTGGATCGACATCGATATCGCCTGCGCGGTGCGCTGGATGCACGAGGCTGGCACGACAACCCTGATTCACGGCCACACCCACCGCCCCGGCTCAGAAGCAATGGCTCCGGGCTACACCCGCTGGGTTCTCAGTGACTGGGACATGGACAGCACGCACCAGGCGCCGCGCGCTGAGGTTCTTCGATGGCAGCAGGCTGGACTCACTCGTCGATCACCGTCCACCGCAGCCTCAAGCCAACCCTTCGGCACGGCGAACTCGATTGCCGAGTGAAACTCAAGGCGCGACCCTGAGCATGCAGGTGCGTTGGTTGCTAGGGTGGCGAACGTGGCGGAAAACTTGGCTGCTTCAGCGTGAAGATGCTGTGGTTCTCAAGCGCCCCATTCCCGACGACTTGTGGCGTCTTACCGTTCAGCGGTATTCCTTCGTGGCCATGCGCTCGAATGAAGAACTACTCCGCTTGCGTCGATTGACGACCTTGTTTTTGAATGACAAAGAGTTCAGCGGCGCAAACGGCATGCATGTGGATGATCAAGTGGCGGTTGCCGTGGCGCTGCAGGCGTGTTTGCCGATTCTGAATCTGGGCTTGGCACGCTACGAAGGCTTCAAAGGCATCGTGATCCACGCCTCTGAAGTGAGGGCACGGCGCACGGAGACGGACGACGACGGCGTGGTCCACGAATACGACGAGACACTGACCGGGGAAGCCATGCAGGGCGGGCCAGTGATGCTGTCATGGACGGACGTGGAGCATGCCGATGAGACAGCGGCGTGGGCTTACAACGTCGTTATCCATGAATTTGCGCACGTGTTGGACATGCACAGCCACGTTTCGCAGTCGCACTTGGCCACGCACGAACTAAGGCTGGCACACGCGCAATGGTTGGAAGCACTCTCACAGGAATTCCAAGACTTTGCCCTTGAAGTAGACCAAAGCGCCAACACCGTTCTGGACCCTTACGGTGCTGAGTCGCTGGAGGAATTTTTTGCGGTCGCCTCAGAGGCGTTCTTCGTTCAACCGTTGGAAATGCAACGAGCGCAATCTGCTTTGTACAAATTGATGGGTCGGTACTACAAGCAAGATCCGGCAGCCGTCGGGTTGACCTGACAACGGCAAGCACCGACGGTCAGCAAAAACATCGCTCAGACGCGTGGCAGAAAGCAAAAAAGGAGCCTCGTGGCTCCTTTTTAATTCTTCTCACAACGTCCAACTCAAGCGGTTGCTGGTTCGGCTTTGTTCGGTTTGTCTGTTTTCTTCAGAGGCTGAATGTCGAGCACGGTCTTGCCTTCGGCGTCGACGTCTACCGTCAAACGTCCACCATCAACCAAGCGTCCGAACAGCAACTCGTCGGCCAGGGCACGGCGAATCGTGTCCTGAATCAAACGCTGCATCGGTCGCGCACCCATCAAGGGATCGAAACCAGCCTTTGCCAGATGTTTCCGCAAGGCATCGGTAAAGGTGGCTTCGACCTTCTTCTCAGTGAGCTGACTCTCCAGCTGCAACAAAAATTTGTCGACCACGCGCAAGATGATTTCCGGATCGAGCGGCCGGAAACTGACGATCGCATCGAGACGATTGCGAAACTCTGGCGTAAACAATCGCTTGATGTCGGCCATTTCGTCGCCTTGCTCGCGCGAGTTCATGAAGCCGATGGACGACTTGTTCATGGTCTCGGCACCCGCATTGGTGGTCATGACGATGATGACGTTGCGGAAGTCTGCCTTGCGCCCGTTGTTGTCGGTCAAAGTGCCATGGTCCATGACCTGAAGAAGCACATTGAAAACATCCGGATGCGCCTTCTCGATTTCATCGAGCAGCAACACGCAGTGAGGCTTCTTGCTTACAGCTTCGGTCAACAAACCGCCTTGGTCAAACCCCACATAACCAGGCGGCGCACCGATCAAACGGCTAACCGCGTGGCGCTCCATGTACTCGCTCATGTCGAAGCGAATAAGCTCAACGCCCAACACGAACGCGAGTTGCTTCGCGACCTCGGTTTTACCAACGCCGGTGGGGCCCGAAAACAAGAACGAGCCGATGGGGCGATCGGGTTTTCCCAAGCCGGAGCGAGCCATTTTGATTGCCGAGGAAAGCGCCAAGATGGCTGGCTCTTGTCCAAACACCACGCTGTTCAAATCACGGTCCAGGCTCTTCAGCTTGGAGCGATCGTCGTTGGAGACGCTGGCGGGCGGAATACGCGCAATCTTTGCAACGATGTCTTCCACCTCAGCGCGCGTAATGGTCTTCTTCTGTTTGCTCTTGGGCAATATGCGCTGCGCCGCTCCAGCCTCATCGATCACGTCGATAGCCTTGTCTGGAAGATGCCGGTCATTGATGAATTTGGCCGACAGCTCAGCTGCGGCTTGCAAGGCACCCAAAGCGTACTTGACGCTGTGGTGCTCTTCAAACCGCGATTTCAGGCCTTTGAGAATTTCGATGGTTTGTTCAACCGAAGGCTCAACAACGTCAACCTTTTGGAAGCGTCGAGACAGTGCGGCATCCTTTTCAAAGATTCCCCGGTATTCGGTGAACGTGGTTGCGCCAATGCACTTCATCGCACCTGAACTGAGCGCGGGCTTGAGCAAATTGCTGGCATCCAAGGTACCGCCCGACGCCGCACCCGCACCGATGAGCGTGTGAATTTCGTCAATGAACAGCACCGCGTTGGGCTGGTCTTTCAAGTACTTCAAGACGCCTTTGAGACGCTGCTCGAAATCACCGCGGTATTTGGTGCCAGCCAGCAGCGCACCCATGTCAAGCGAGTAAACAATCGCATTGGCCAAAACTTCAGGCACGTCGTTTTGCGTAATGCGCCATGCCAGGCCTTCGGCTATGGCAGTTTTGCCCACACCAGCTTCGCCGACCAGAAGCGGATTGTTTTTACGGCGACGGCACAAAATCTGGATGACGCGTTCGACTTCGTGCTCACGCCCGATCAGCGGATCGATCTTGCCCTCGCGGGCCAACTGATTCAGGTTTTGGGTGAATTGCTCGATCGGCGACCCTTTGCCGTCACCGTCATCTTTTTCCACTTCCGCACTGGCGCTCTCGCTGGGCTTGGCAGACTCGGGTGGATCTGATTTCTTGATCCCATGGGCGATGAAGTTGACGACGTCCAGGCGAGTGACGCCCTGCTGGTGAAGGTAGTACACAGCGTGGGAGTCTTTCTCGCCGAAAATAGCCACAAGCACGTTAGACCCGGTGACTTCCTTTTTGCCGCTTCCCGTGGACTGCACGTGCATGATGGCGCGTTGAATGACGCGCTGAAAACCGAGCGTTGGCTGCGTGTCCACCTCGTCAGAGCCACCCACCGTGGGCGTGTTCTCTTTGATGAATTGCACCAAGCTCTTGCGCAAGTCGTCGATGTTGGCAGAGCAAGCTTTCAGCACTTCCGCAGCTGAAGGATTGTCTAAAAGGGCCATCAGCAGATGCTCGACGGTGATGAATTCGTGTCGCTGCTGACGCGCCTCGACGAAGGCCATGTGCATACTGACTTCAAGCTCTTGGGCGATCATGCGGACTCCATAATGCATTGCAAAGGATGACCGCCGCGACGCGCGGCGGTTTGTACCAGTTCCACTTTGGTGGCTGCAACATCCTTAGAAAAGACGCCGCAAACACCGCGCCCATCATGGTGAATTTTCAACATGATTTGGGTCGCGACCTCAAGGTCGTGTTTGAAGTATTCCTGAAGAACCATCACCACAAATTCCATCGGCGTGTAGTCGTCGTTCAACAGCACCACTTGATACATCCGCGGCGGGACTGTCTTGGCAACTTTGCGCTCAAGCACCACCGCACCCTGACCGTCATTTGGGCGGACCGGCTGCGCAGGTTTGAGCGGTGATTTAGGTTGATCTACAGACATGCTTCAATTCTATCGACATGCAAGTCATCGGGAGCAACTGGGCATATTGAGCCGTCCGGTTGCGCTGCAAGACAACAAGAACCGAATCAACTGAATTTTCGGTCAGCGCTTCAAAAGAGAGGCAGAAAACAAGTTGCCTCGGAACTGTTGACAAAACAATGTCGAGCGGATTTATCCAATCGAGTGGTCAAACGATTGACACGCTCGCCTAGGCTTGCAAAAATAACCTTTTGGTTTACGGAGAAGCAGCATGTCAACAGGAACTGTTAAGTGGTTCAACGACGCCAAGGGCTTTGGATTTATCGAACCACGGGACGGCGGTAAGGATGTTTTTGCTCACTTTTCAGCCATCCAAATGGAAGGGTTCAAAACCTTAAAACAAGGTGGCCGAGTGAGCTTCGATGTGGTGCAAGGTCCCAAAGGACAACTGGCGCACAACATCCAAGCCGCAGACGCCGATGACTCCCACAGCACGAATTCAGCCCACATTCGCAGCGCCCAATCCGAAGTACACGCGACGTCTGTGTAAGACGTTCGACGCTGTGTCGGCTTTCTGCCACTGCCGCAACGGCGCTGGCACGCGCAGGTAGCAGCCAAGCCGAGATTCAATTTCAACGCGATGGTGGAGTTAGAAAGCGACTCCGTATCAAACGAACCGACTCTGCTCGTTCTACTTCACCAACTCGATCGCCCAAAGGTCCCGACGGCAGTGGCTAGGAGCGTGGGCGGCAGAAGGAGCGGCGGCTGCAAGGCGGCCGCAGCGGTCCATTTTTCACCGGCTTTTTGTCCCATAGCTACGGCTATGGGCCTGCAAACCCGGCAAAAACTGTCCTCGCTGGAGCCACCTTTCGCTTCGCCGCCTTCTGCCGCCCACACTCCTAGGTCAGGACTTCTTCGAGCCGAATGCCAGCAGCAGACCGCCTGCAACCACCGCTGCAATGCCGGCCCAGACGGGCACGTTCACCGACTTTTTTTCCTTCACGGAAAGTTCCAGCGGCCCAAGCTTTACCGCGGTGGTGTCCTTGGTGTAGCTGAACCCGCCGTACGCCAGGCCGAGTACCCCGGCCAAGATAAGAACCATCGCAATTGCCTTGATCGGATTCATGAGTTTCCCGGTGCTGCTGCGTCTTTTTCGCTGACGTTCGGAAGCTCCGGGTCAATCGACGCGCAGCGATGAAAACACGCGTGAAGTGCAATCAGATGTAGGACAACCGCGCATTCGACGCAGTGCGTCCCAGCAAACACGCTCACAGCGGCACAGCGCGAGTGGCCGACGACCGATTTCTGGGTATCCCCAGCATGAGGGCGTTGGCCAATCGCGCTTTGCCGCCAGCGCCGCAAATTTTGCTGCCAGCTCCGCAAATGCCGGCTGCATGAAGCAACGGTTTCGACAGCCGTCAAAGCCCATCGAAACCGGCTGCGGCTTACAAAACCTTCAGGGTCACGTCGATGTTGCCGCGTGTGGCGTTTGAATATGGGCACACGCCGTGGGCCGTTTCCACCAGCTTGGTGGCAGCTGCGTGCTCCATGCCGGGAATGGTGACGTTCAAGGTCACGGTGATGCCGAAGCCGGCCGGAATGGGACCGATGCCGACGTCAGCGGTGATGGATGTGGCCGCAGGCAGGCTGACTTTTTGCATCATCGCCACATGCTTCATGGCGCCCAAAAAGCAGGCTGAATAACCCGCTGCGAACAGCTGTTCCGGGTTGGTGCCCATGGCGCCGTCGCCGCCCAATTCTTTGGGTGTGGTGAGGGTGACGTCCAGCGCGCCGTCGGACGATTTGGATGTGCCGGCGCGGCCGCCAGTGGAAGTGGCGTGGGCGGTGTACAGAATTTTTTCGGGTGACATGGAAAGGTCCTTTTAGGTGGTGGGTGAAACGGGAAATGCGTGCTGTCAGAGCACTTCAGAGGCAAAGTCAGCCAGCCGTGAGCGCTCGCCGCGGGCCAGCATCACGTGGCCCGAATGCGGCCAGCCTTTGAAGCGGTCTACCGCGTAGGTCAGACCCGACGAGCCTTCGGTGAGGTAAGGCGTGTCGATTTGCGCGAGGTTGCCCAAGCAGACGATTTTGGTGCCCGGACCGGCGCGCGTGATGAGGGTTTTGAGCTGCTTGGGCGTCAGGTTCTGGGCCTCGTCAATGATGACGAACTTGTTCAAGAACGTGCGGCCGCGCATGAAGTTCAGGCTCTTGATTTTGATTTTGCTGCGCACCAGATCGTTGGTGGCGGCGCGGCCCCATTCGCCGGCGCCGCCGTCGGTTTTGGACAGCACTTCCAGG
>JBBRGA010000046.1:0-22261 GCA_038241115.1 Burkholderiales bacterium
CTGAACATGCATGTCTCCTTTAAGTCATTGGCTGCGTTTGAGCCTCAAGAAAAAGCCGCAATGCCGGTGATGGCGCGACCCAGAATCAAGGCGTGCACATCGTGCGTGCCTTCGTAGGTGTTGACCACCTCCAGATTGACCAAATGGCGGGCCACGCCGTATTCGTCGGAAATGCCGTTGCCGCCCATCATGTCGCGCGCCAAGCGGGCAATGTCGAGCGCCTTGCCGCAACTGTTGCGTTTCATGATGCTGGTGATTTCCACGCTCGCCGTGCCTTCGTCTTTCATGCGGCCCAGGCGCAAGCAGCCTTGCAACGCCAGCGTGATTTCGGTTTGCATGTCGGCCAGTTTTTTCTGGATCAGCTGGTTTGCCGCCAATGGCCTGCCGAATTGTTTGCGGTCTAAAACGTACTGGCGCGAGCGCTGAAAGCAATCTTCGGCCGCACCCATGGTTCCCCAGGCGATGCCGTAACGCGCGCTGTCCAGACAAGTGAACGGGCCCTTCAGACCGCGCACTTCGGGAAAGGCGTTTTCTTCGGGGCAGAACACGCCGTCCATCACGATTTCACCGGTGATGCTGGCGCGCAAACCGACCTTGCCGTGTACCGCCGGGGCGCTCAAGCCCTTCCAGCCTTTTTCCAGAACGAAGCCGCGAATCTTGCCCTCGTCGTCCTTGGCCCACACGACGAACACGTCGGCAATCGGGCTGTTGCTGATCCACATTTTCGAGCCGCTGAGCGAGTAGCCGCCGTCGACTTTTCTGGCCCGCGTGACCATGCTGCCGGGATCGGAGCCGTGGTCGGGCTCGGTCAAACCGAAACAACCGATCAGCTTGCCCGAGGCCAGACCGGGCAGGTATTTTTGGCGCGTGGCTTCGTTGCCAAACTCGAAAATGGGCAGCATGACCAGGGACGACTGCACGCTCATCATCGAGCGGTATCCCGAGTCCACCCGCTCGACTTCGCGCGCCACCAGGCCGTAGCAAACGTAGTTCAAGCCGGCGCCGCCGTAGGTCTCGGGCAAGGTCGAGCCGAGCAAGCCCAGTTCGCCCATCTCGCGGAATATGGAAGGGTCGGTGGTTTGGTCGCGAAAGGCCATCAACACGCGCGGCAACAAGCGGTCTTGGCAGTAGGCGCGGGCGGCGTCGCGCACCGCGCGCTCGTCGTCAGTAAGTTGCTGGTCAAGCAGAAGCGGGTCGTCCCAGTGAAACGAAGCTTTGGGTTTTTTAGTGACGGTCATGGTGTGGCCTGCAAACAGTAAGAAAAAATTGACATTTCAAGGGTATCGCAACGCGTGCGCGGTTGCTGACTACTGGGGTATGACGGCAGTGACTTCAATTTCTACCAGCGCTTCGTCTTCTATCAAGGCCGACACTTCCACCGCCGTCATCGCCATGTTGAAACTGCCGATCAGCTCGCGGAAGGCGACGCCAATTTCGGGGTAAGCCGCCACGTAGGCGCGTTTGTCGGTGACGTACCAGGTCATGCGCACGATGTGCTCGGGCTGCGCGCCGGCCACCTTCAACACATCAACGATGTTTTGCAGCGCTTTGCGGGCTTGGCCGCTCAGGGTGTCGCTGGCAAACGCGCCGTGCTCGTCCCAGCCAATCATGCCGGCCACAAACACCATGCGGCCGGTGGCGGCCACACCGTTGGAATAGCCGCGAGGGCGCGGCCAGCCTGGGGGGAGGAGAACTTGCATGTTGTGGGTGCTCATCTGGATTTTGGAAATTCACCGAACTGTCCGTTCGCTCTGAGGTGTCGAAGGGTGGCAACCCGCCCGAAACGCCTCCATCGCGCTGCGCAGGTCATCAGGTATGGCAATCGGCCGGTGGCTTTGCAAATCGGTGGTGACCAGCACTTGTTGCATCACAAAGCGTGCCTCGGTTGCCGCCCTGCAACCCACGCTCAAGCGCAGCGAGCTGCGGCCGATGTGGTCGATGCTCAGGCCCATCGTCACTTGATCGCCCATGCGGCTGACGGCTGTGAACTGGCAAGCCAAGCTAACGGTGGGCATGCCGATGCGGCGGGTGGAAATCAGCTGCGCATAGGGCACCTGCAAGCCGTCGCTGACCCACTCTTCCACGAGGTTGTTGACCATCACCAAATACTGTGGAAAAAAAACGATGCCGGCGGGGTCGCAGTGCGAAAAGCGGATGGTCAAGGGGCGCTCAAAGCGGTGCACCTGCGCAGCTGAAGCGGCGGTAAAAGAAGCTGTGTTCAAGGAACGACCCTCAATTTGAAGCGTTGCAACTTGCCGGTTTCCGTTTTGGGCAATTCAGTCCTGAATTCAATGGCACGTGGGTACTTGTAGGGCGCGACGGTTTGCTTCACAAAGTCTTGCAGCGCTTTGATCTTTTCGGCGCTTCCGAACTGGCCTGCCTGCAACACGACAAACGCTTTGACGATTTGACCGCGTTCGTCGTCGGGCACGCCGATCACCGCGCACTCCAGCACATCGGAATGCAACAACAGCGCGGCCTCGACCTCGGGTGCGGCGATGTTGTAGCCGCTGGAGACGATCATGTCGTCGGTGCGTGACTGATAAAAAAAGTAGCCGTCGGCGTCCATCAAGTAAGCGTCGCCGGTGAGGTTCCAGCCGCCTTGAACGTAGCTGCGTTGGCGGTCGTCTGCCAGATAGCGGCAGCCGGTGGGGCCGCGCACGGCCAGCTTGCCCACGGTGCCTGCGGGCACTTCACGACCCACGCTGTCAACAACTTTGGCTTCGTAGCCGGGCACCACTTTGCCGGTGGCACCTGGGCGTGCGCTGGCCTCATCGGCCGAGATGAAGATGTGCAGCAATTCGGTGGCACCTATGCCGTCGATCAAGCCGATGCCGGTGGCGCGCTGCCACAAGCTGCGCGTGGCCGCGGGCAAGGCTTCACCGGCCGACACGCAGCGTTTGAGCGTGCTTGCGCGCAGAGCCTCGCCGTGGGCCGCCATCACACGGTAAGACGTGGGCGCGGTGAATAAAACGGTGGCGCCAAACTGTTGAATGGCCGCCACCAAATTCTCGGGCGATGCCTTCTCGATCAACACCGTGGACGCGCCCACGCTCAAAGGAAACAACAACAAACCGCCCAAGCCAAACGTGAAGGCCAGCGGCGGGCTGCCCACAAACACATCGTCGGCGCTGGGCTTCAGCACCTGCGCCGGCCAGCACGCACAAGCGGCCATCACGTCGCGGTGAAAGTGCATGGTGCCTTTGGGAACGCCGGTTGTGCCGGATGTGAAGGCGATGAGGCAGGTGTCGGTGGCGGCGGTGTTGACGTTGCTGAAGCTGGCGGGCTGCTTTGCCATCACGGTGTCGAGCGTGCCGCCGTTGAAAAACATCACGCGCGTCAGCAAGGGGCACTGCGCTTGTGCGGCCGTCAATTCATCGGCCAAGCTGGCGTCGCACAGTGCGTGCGTCACTGCGGCTTTTTGGATGACGGGCAGCAAATCTTTGGCGCGCAGCATGGGCATGGTCGCCACCGCTATACCGCCTGCTTTCATCACCGCAAACCAGCAGGCCGCCATCATGGGGTTGTTGGGCGCGCGCAGCAACACCCGGTTGCCTGGCAGCAAACCCATCTCAGTCACCAGCACGTTGGCGATGCGGTTGGCATTGGCTTGCAAGTCGGCATAGGTCCAGCGCACACCCGGCGCCTGGATGCACAGACGATCGCCGCGGCCTTCGGCGATGTGGCGGTCCAGCAGCTCGGTGGCGCAGTTAAGTTGCTCGGGAAATTGCAGCGACGGCAGCGTGAACAAAAAGTCAGGCTGCTGGTCGAGCGGCGGTAAATTTTGCTGCGCGAAGGTGTCAATGTGGGCACTAGACATAGCAAATTGACCGACTGATTTGCTCGTTTTTATGCCCGATTTTTCCGACGCGTTCTCGATTGCATGTTTCCGTTCGGACTGAGGTATCGAAGTCTTGCGTGGGACTTCGATACCTCAGTCCGAACGGATTTTTACTTGTGTTCTCGGTTAAGAAAGAGACCGGCACTGCGCTTTCAGAGCGCACTTAGCGCCCCGCCTCTTTCAGCAAGTCGCGCCCGATGATCAGTTGCTGCACCTCGGTGGCACCTTCGTAAATTCTCAGTGCCCGAATTTCGCGGTACAGCCGCTCGACCGGCTGGCCGCTGACCACACCCAAGCCACCCCAGATTTGCACGGCCGCATCAATCACCTGCTGCGCGCCTTCGGTGGCGGCCATCTTGGCCATGGCGGCTTCACGGGTCACGTTGTGGCCTTGGTCGCGCAGCCAGGCGGCGCGGTAGACCAGCAGCGCGGCGCTGTCTATCGTGGTGGCCATGGTGGCCAGTTTGGCCTGCGTGAGTTGGAAATCTGCCAGCACGCCTTTGAACATTTTGCGGGTGGTGGCGCGCTGCATCGCCTCTTGCATCGCGCGGCGCGCAAAGCCCAAAGCGGCAGCCGCCACCGAAGTGCGAAACACATCCAGCGTGCGCATGGCCACTTTGAAACCTTCACCCGCACCGCCCACGCGCTGCGTCAACGGGATGCGGCAGTCGGTGAAACGCAGGCGCGCCAAAGGGTGGGGCGCGATGACTTCGATGCGTTCGGCGATTTCCAGGCCGGGTGTATCGGCGTCAACGATGAAGGCGGAAATACCGCGTGCGCCCGCTGCTTCACCGCTGCGCGCGAACACCACATAAAAGTCGGCGATGCCGCCGTTTGAAATCCAGGTTTTTTCGCCGTTCAACACCACGCTGTCACCGTCTACTTGGGCGGCGCAGGTCATGGCGGCCACGTCAGACCCAGCGTCGGGTTCTGACAAAGCGAATGCAGCAATGGCCGAGCCGCTGGCCACGCGGGCGAGGTAGTTTTGTTTTTGCGCCGTGCTGCCGTTCAGGCTGATGGCGCCCGAGCCCAAGCCTTGCATGGCAAAGGCAAAGTCGGCCAGGCCTTCATAGCGCGCCAGGGTTTCGCGGATCAAACACAGGCTGCGTGTGTCCAACAGCTCGGCTGTGCCGCCATGCGCAGTGCCGCCCACGGCGTGGCGCAGCCAGCCGCCATCGCCCAAGGCGCGCACGCAGGCGCGGCAGGCGGCGTCGATGTCGGTGTGATCGACATGCGCCATGTGCACGGCCGACCACGCGTCGAGCGCGCTTGCCAGTGCACGGTGGTGGGTCTCAAAAAACGGCCAGTCCAAATGCTGAAGGTGATTCATTCAATTGCCCTCGAACACGGGTTTGGTTTTGGCGCTGAACGCTTCATAGGCACGCTTGAAGTCTTGGCTCAGCATGCAGATGGTTTGCGCTTGCGCTTCCGATTCAATGGCTTCGTCCACGCCCATGGCCCACTCCTGATGCAGCATGGTTTTGGTGATGCCGTTGGCGAAGGTCGGGCCGTGGGCGATGTCGCGCGCCATGCCCATGGCCCGCGCCAACACATCTTCAGGCGCGCACAAGCGGTTGAAGAATCCCCAGCGCTCTGCCTCTTCACCGCCCAGCGCGCGGCCGGTGTAAAGCAACTCACTGGCGCGGCCTTGGCCTATCAAGCGCGGCAACATGGCGCAGGCTCCCATGTCGCAACCAGCCAAACCGACACGGTTGAAAAGGAAAGCGGTCTTGCTGCGTGCGGTGCCGTAGCGTAAATCTGCGGCCATCGCCAAGATGGCACCCGCCCCGGCGCACACGCCGTCGATGCTGGCGATGATCGGCTGCGGGCAATGCCGCATGGCCTTCACCACGGCGCCCGTCATGCGTGCAAACATCAAGATTTCAGGCGGGCTCAGGCCGACCAGCGGGCCGATGATTTCATGCACGTCGCCGCCCGAACAAAAGTTGTCGCCTGCGCCGTGTATCACCAGCGCATGCACATCCACCGCGTAGCGCAGCGCTTCAAACAGGTCGCGCAGTTCGGCGTAAGACGCGAACGTGAGCGGGTTCTTCCGCTCGGGTCGGTTCAGCGTGATCACGCCCACGCGGTCGTGCACGGCCCAGCCGAAGTGCTGGGCTGGGAAGCTGGCGCACAACGTGCGGTTGCCTGCGGCGAGCGTTGTGTCGATTGACTTTGCCGGTGCGTTTTTCATGCGGTCACGCTCATGGTTTGGTTTGCGGTTTGAAGTCCGGTCATCTGCACTCGCAAGTTGCCCAACAGGGTGTGCAGTTGGCGCTTCTCAGTCAAGCTCATGCCCGCAAAGAAACCGACCACCCAGCCCTCGTGAACGGCGGCGATTTTGTCGAACTGCTTGCGGCCTTTTTTGGTCAGGCTGACGCGGTAAGCACGGCGGTCTCCAAGTTCTGCCACGCGCGCGACCAGTCCTTCTTTCTCCAACTCGTCGGTCAGGCCCGTGACGTTGCCGCCGGTGACCATCAAAAATCTGGAAAGCGCATTCATCTTCAAGCCGTCGGGGTGGCGGTGCAACTGCGCCAGGTAATCGAAGCGCGCCAAGCTCATGCCAAATTCAGTGCGCAGGCGTTTGCGAATTTCGGTTTCGATTTGCGTGCTGCACGACAGCAAGCGCAGCCACACTTTTAGCGATTGGTGATCGTCGCTGGCCATGTGGCCTTCTAGTCCGATGCTGGCGTCGTCGAGCAAGGGAAGGGGCATCAGTTCAGCTTTCACAGCGCGCTTCACGACGGCTCCTTCTCCGCGGGCCCCGCCAACAGCGCAGCCGCAGCCGCCTTTTCGCGCGCAAACAGCGATTCCATTTGCGGCTTGGCGGCCAAATATTGCTTCGGCCATTCGACAGGTTTGTAGCCAATCTTGGCCGCCTCCATCAGCGTCCACGCCGGGTTGGCCAAGTGTGGCCGCGCGATGGCGCACAAATCGGCGCGGCCCGCGGCGATGATGCTGTTGACGTGGTCGGCTTCCGAGATGGCACCGACCGCGATGGTGGCGATGCCCGCCTCATTGCGAATGCGGTCAGAAAACGGCGTTTGGAACATGCGGCCGAACACCGGTTTTTCTTGCTTGCTGACCTGACCCGACGAGCAGTCGATCAAGTCGGCCCCAGCATTCTTGAAATGGCGAGCGACCTCCACCGCGTCGCTCGGCGTGATCCCGCCTTCGACCCAATCGTGGGCCGATATGCGCACCGACATCGGCAGTTGTTCAGGCCATGCGGCACGCACTGCTGCAAACACCTCCAGCGGAAAGCGCATGCGGTTTTCCAGACAGCCGCCGTATTCGTCGCCGCGCTGGTTGGTGAGCGGCGAAATGAAGGACGACAGCAAATAGCCATGTGCGCAGTGCAACTCGAGCCAGTCCACGCCGGCCTGCGCAGCCCATGTTGTGGTGCGCACAAAGTCAGCCACGACCGCATCCATGTCCGCGCGGGTCATGGCGCCAGAGATTTGGCTCACACCAATAAGGTACTGCTGTTTCGACGCCGACATCAACGGCCAGTTGCCCTCGAGCAGCGGCTTGTCGATGCCTTCCCACGCCAAGCGGGTGGATGCTTTGGCACCGGCATGGCCAATTTGCATGCCGAATTTGGCGCTGCTGTGGGCGTGTATCCAATCGGCGATGCGGGCCCATGCGTCCCGCTGCGTTTCGTTGTACAGGCCGGGGCAACCGGGCGTGATGCGGCCGTCGGCGCTGACGCAGGTCATCTCGGCAAACACCAAGCCCGCACCGCCCATGGCGCGTGCGCCCAAGTGAACCAAGTGGTAGTCACCGGCGATGCCGTCCACCGCGCTGTACTGCGCCATCGGCGACACCACCACGCGGTTTTTCAGCGTCACGCTGCGCACCGCGAACGGCGTGAACATGGGAGGCGGCGGTGTTTGATCGGCCGCCACCGTCAAGCCAGACTGCTCGGCAAACCAGCGCTCAAAACCTTCCAGCCAGACGCGGTCACGCAAGCGCAGGTTCTCGTGCGAAATGCGCTGCGAGCGCGTGAGCATCGAATACATGAACTGCTCGGGCGGCAATGAATCGGCGTAGCGGTCACCGACCGCTTCAAACCATTCCATCGCGTTCCATGCCGCGTTTTGCAAGCGCAGCACGTCCACCTTGCGCAAGGCCTGGTACTGCGCCAGCACCGGCGCGATCTGCTGCGAAGTGTCGCCGTGCTGTTGGAACTGCCGCGTCAATTCAATAGCGTCTTCTATGGCCAGCTTGGTGCCCGAGCCGATGGCGAAGTGAGCGGTGTGCACCGCATCACCCATCATCACCACATGGCTGCGGCCGTTGAAAAACGACCACTCCTCGCATTTCACACGCTGAAAATTCAGCCACGGCGAGCCGCGCAAATGGCGTGCGTTGCTGAGCAGCGCGTGGCCGTGCAGATGGTCTTTGAACAAGTGTTCGCAAAACGCCACCGACTCGTCCACATTCAAATCAGCCAAGCCGTGGGCTTGAAAAACATGCTCGGGAGTTTCAACAATGAATGTGGTGGTTTTGTCGTCAAACTGGTAAACATGGGCCTGAAACCAGCCGTGCTCGGTTTTCACAAAAGTGAAGTTGAAGGCGTCGTACAAGCGCGTGGTGCCCAACCAAATAAAGCGGTTCGGGCGCGTCACCACATCGGGCTTCAAAACGGCCGCGTGGCGCGTGCGAATTTTGGAATTGACACCGTCGCAGGCGACGATCAAATCGGCGTCGGGGAAGTCGGCGTCAGAGTCGGCTTCGCATTCAAACTTCAACACCACGCCCAATTCTTCGCAGCGCGCTTGCAAAA
Source organism: Burkholderiales bacterium (assembly GCA_038241115.1). GTDB lineage: Bacteria > Pseudomonadota > Gammaproteobacteria > Burkholderiales > Burkholderiaceae_C > JANYJJ01. The sequence continues at coordinate 8,631 of JBBRGA010000046.1, forward strand.
TGTTCAGCAGCTTTTTGCGGCCTATGCCCACAAAACCGTGGCCGCCGCTGCGGATGTAGCGGCCTTTGAATTCAAGTTCAATATCGTCCCAGTGGTTGAACGACTTTTCAATGTCGGCCGCCGTGGCGGCGTCCCATTGGCGCATGTTGGCCAAGGTGGCGTCAGAAAACACCACGCCCCAGCCAAAGGTGTCGTAGGGCTTGTTGCGCTCGACCACCGTGATGTCGTGGGCGGGGTTGCCCTTTTTCATCAGCAGCGAAAAGTACAAACCCGCAGGCCCTCCGCCTATGCACACGATTTTCATTTTGCTGACGCCCGATCAAAGTCAAATCACGTAGATTTGCACTTTACTTTAGGGGTCGATAGTTCAGTTGTCAATTAAATTTGACGAAAGAGATGCATTTGGTTTTCTGCTTAGCTTCAATGCTTGGGCGGCCCCTTGAACGCGCACCCTAATTTTTCGGCTGCTGCTTGCAGGCGTTTGTCTCTCGTCCACAGCTTTGCTCCCTCAGTCAAAGCGACGGAAGCCAACAGGTGAGCATCGACGTAGCCAATGCCCTTGCCGTGCAGCGTGTGACGTTCAATAAAGCCCAACACCTCGAGAGCTTCGGCCACCACTGCGATTGGCAGGTCTGTAAGCAACTCAAGAATGCTCACGCGGTCTTTCAAGCTACCGCAAGCGATTTCGCCCATGACAAAAGAGTGCATCACTACTTTTTGCTGTTCCAGCAGGTGAGCCAACTGAGGGTCGCCAGTGCGCAGATGGTCGACCCACACCGAGGTGTCAACCAGTATCAAGTTGAGCCGCCTTTTCGCCTGCGAGGTGCTGCCTCGAGCTGTGGCTGACTGCCGCCCAATCTCGCTAAGCGCTTGGCGCTCTCGCGTTGAACAAATGCCCTCAAGCCTTCGTCGATTAACGTGGATCGATCCATGGGGCCCGCCAATTTGATGGCCTTCGCAAGCAAAGCTTCATCGATGTTTACCGTTGTCCGCATCGTTTCACCAGTCATCTGAAAGAATCAAATATAGCTTCAATTGATACTTATTTTGATGACCAGCAAGTGACGGAAGTTTTTCCGGAATCGGCAGACAGGAGCTGCTGCGAGCACCAAAATATGTATAGGTGCAAATATTTTTTACCGCGGCTGCCTAAGGTGCCACCGCTTCTCGGCAAGCTGTCAATCCGAAATTAGGAACCGCCCTTGGAAGCCCCAACCATAGAAATGCCCACACCCACGACAACCCCCACCCTGCGCAACCCGAAAGACCTGCCCGGCCCGCGTGGCCTGCCGATCGTGGGCAACTTGCTGCAAATTGACACCGAGCGCATGCACTTGCAGTTGGAGGCTTGGGCCGAGGAATTTGGGCCGTTCTACAAACTTCAACTCGGGTCGCGTTTGATTGTGGTGGTGGGTGATCATCAGGCCACCGCAGCGGCACTCCGAGACCGCCCCGACGGCTTTCGGCGCACCTCGCGCATGGAAGAGATCGGCACCGAGATGGGCATGAAGGCAGGCGTGTTCGGGGCCAATGGCGACACCTGGAAGCGCCAGCGGCGCATGGTGATGGCGGGCTTCGCTCCGGCGCACGTCAAGCGTTATCACCCGGCCTTGGTGGGCGTGGCGCAGCGCCTGGGCATGCGCTGGGATCGTGCCGCGCAGACTGGCAGCCACATCGATCTGCAGGCCGACTTGATGCGTTACACCGTGGACGCGATTGCGGGCCTGGCATTTGGTGCCGAGGTGAACACCTTGGGTTCAGACGCTGACGTGATCCAGCAGCATCTCGACAAGATGTTCCCGGCTTTGTTCACCCGCATGATGTCGCCGCTGCCCACATGGCGCTGGGTGCGCACCGCCAAAGTGCGCGCTTTGGAGCGCAGCGTGGCGGCGGTGAATGAAGCGGTCAACGGATTCGTGCGACAAGCCCGATCACGCATGCTCGCCGACCCTTGCCTGCGCACCCAACCGCAAAATTTGTTGGAGGCCATGCTGGCAGCGGCTGACGAAGAAGGCAGCGGCATAGACGACGAGCAAGTGGCGGGCAACGTATTCACCATGTTGTTGGCTGGCGAGGACACCACCGCCAACACCTTGGCGTGGATGATTGATCTGCTGTGGCGCAACCCGGCCGCCCTGGTGCGCGCTACCGAAGAAGTGCGGCGCGTGATCGCGCGCTCAACGTCCGCTGGAGCTGCAGCCACAGAGTTCGAAGCCAGCATGGAGCAACTGGCCAAGCTCGACTTCGTTGAGGCCTGCATCAACGAGACCATGCGCTTGAAACCCGTGGCACCCATTATCGGTTTGCAGGCCCTGCGCGACACGCTGGTGGGCAACGTGCGAGTGCCAAAAGACATGGTCATCATCAATGTCATGCGCCGCGACAGTGTGAGCGAGGCGCACCTTCCGCGCGCTGCCAATTTCGAGCCGCAGCGCTGGCTGGACGAAGGCGTATCCACGCCCGGAGCCACCAGCCCCAAGCGCACTTCGATGCCCTTCGGCGCGGGCCCGCGCATTTGCCCGGGTCGCTACATGGCGATGCTGGAGATGAAGCTGGCCATCGCCATGCTGCTGAGCCGCTTTGAAATCCAAAGCGTGAGCACGGTAGACGGGAAACCGGCGCGTGAAAAACTGAGCCTCGCCATGGCACCGGTCGGTTTGCGCATGCGCTTGAAGCCACGCGTCTCTTGAAAGTGCCGCATCGATTGCGCACGACCTGATTCAAACTTTCACAGCTTTTTGTCACCCCGAGATTCCATGCAGCACATCACTACCGACTACCTCATCATCGGCGCGGGCGCGTCTGGCATGGCGTTCGCCGACACCTTGCTCGCCGAGACCGATGCGCACATCGCAATAGTCGACCGTCACGCCAAACCGGGCGGTCACTGGAACGACGCTTACTCATTCGTCACGCTGCACCAGCCGTCGTCGTTTTACGGCGTCAATTCCACCGAACTGAGTTCGCGCAGCAAAGACACACACGGCGTGAACAAGGGGCTGTACTCGCTCGCATCGGGCGCAGAAGTGAGCAGCTATTACGAGCGTGTGATGAACCAAACGCTGCTGCCCAGCGGCCGCGTCAGCTACCACCCGCTGTGCGACTACATCGGTAACGATTTGGGCGACGGATGTTTTGTGTCCATCTTGTCGGGCGCCGAAACGCGGGTCACCGTGCGCAAGAAAACCGTGGACTCCACCTACTTCGGCCCCACCGTGCCCTCCACCCACACGCCCAAATTCAAGGTTGCGGCCGACGCTTGGCTGGTGTCGCCCAACGCCTTGGCGCAGTTGTGGCAAGCGCCACGCGATGCGAATCGCGAGCGTCCACAACACTTCACCATCATTGGCGCAGGCAAGACCGCCATGGACGTGGGCGTGTGGCTGCTGAATGCGGGCGCTGCGCCCGAGAACATCAGTTGGGTCATGCCGCGCGATTCGTGGTTGGTGAACCGCCTGCACACCCAACCCGGTCTTGATTTTTTTGACGAGGCCATTGGCGGCCAAGCCGACCAAATGGAAGCGATGGCGCAAGCCACTTCCATCGATGATTTGTTTGCACGCTTGGAAGCGTGCGAAGCGATGTTGCGCATCGACCCCGCTCAGGTGCCCACCATGTTTCACTACGCGACCATCTCGAAAGCCGAGGTCGAAAGCCTGCGTCGCATCACCCACGTCATTCGCAAGGGCCGCGTGCAAGCCCTTGAAGCCAACGCCTTGGTGATGGACCAGGGCCGCGTGGATTTGCCACCACACACACTGTGCATCGACTGCACCGCCTCGGCCGTGGAAAAGCGCCCCGCAGCGTCGCAACCGGTGTTTGAAGGCAGCAAAATTTTGCTGCAACTGGTGCGTATCCCCATGCCCAGTTTCAGCGCCGCGCTCGTCGCTTACGTTGAAGCGCACTACGGGAATGACGTCGGCGATGAAGGTCCGGCAGGAGATGCCAAGAAAAACGCGCTCTGCGGCGCCGTGCCATTCCCCGACAGCTTGGCCGGCTACGTGGCGTCCACCTTCGGAAACATGCGCAACCAATTTGTCTGGTCGCAGGACAAAACCCTGCGAGCCTGGACACGTGAAAGTCGCCTGGACGGCTTCGGCAAGGTCGTGGCCGCCGTGCCGCGCGACGATGTTGCCAAGCAAGCCGTGTTGGAGCGACTCAAAACCAACGCCAAGGCCGCGATGGGCAATATGCCCAAATTGATGGCCGGTGCCTGACTTCGGTAGCGTGTGTCAAGTATTCAGATGGCTTGAAACGGGTCGCTGCACGGGGTCTCAAGACAATCTGTCCGCGAGCGTGCTCCAATTTGTGCTGAGCGTTGAGAATCATTGCGTGTTAATGCTTGAAGCAGCCTGCGCGGAAGTGAACGCCAACATAGGCTCTCGCTCGAAGCTGATTTAAGCACTCTCAACTCGAGAGTGCTAATATTGCGGGAACGAAAGCGAGGTGCCCTGTGTCAACTGTCCCTATGAACGCTTCTTTGAATCTCTCCCCATCTTCAGCCTTGGCCTTGCGCGATCCGTGGGCAATGGTGCCTTCGCTCGGCAACTTGGAGGCCTACATCTCGGCGGCCAACAGGTTGCCAATGTTGACGGCCGAAGAAGAAGGCCGCTTTGCCCGCCAATTGCGCGACAGCGGAGATGTGAAAGCCGCCGGGCAATTGGTGCTGTCGCACCTTCGGCTGGTGGTTTCCATTTCTCGCCAGTACCTTGGCTACGGTTTGCCTCACGGCGACCTGATCCAAGAAGGCAATGTGGGCCTGATGAAGGCGGTCAAACGATTTGATCCCGAGCAGGGCGTGCGCTTGGTGAGCTATGCGATGCATTGGATCAAGGCAGAGATACACGAGTACGTGTTGAAAAACTGCCGCATGGTGAAGATGGCCACCACCAAAGCGCAGCGCAAATTGTTTTTCAATTTGCGTTCGATGAAGCAAGGTCTGAAGAGCGATTCCATCGCGATGGACACCCACCGCAACACACTCACGCAAGGCGAAGCCGACACCATCGCCAAGCGTTTGAACGTCAAGCGCGAAGAGGTGCTGGAAATGGAAATGCGCCTGTCGGGCGGCGACGTGGCGATGGAGCCATTGACCGACGACGGGGAGGAAAGCTACGCGCCGATTGCCTATTTGGCCGACGAAGCCAGCGAACCCACGCATGTCCTTGAATCCAACCATCGTGATTGGTTGGCCAGTGACGGCATCACTCTGGCGTTGGAGTCACTCGACCCGCGCAGTCGCCGTGTCGTAGAAGAGCGCTGGCTGAGGGTGAACGACGACAGCACAGGCGGCATGACGCTGCATGAACTGGCGGCTGAGTACAGCGTGAGCGCTGAGCGCATACGCCAGATTGAAGTGGCGGCAATGAAGAAGATGCGCAAGGCGCTGATTTGACCGGTGTGTTTGACCGACCGGTGACTCGCGATAAAAAACGGCCCTTCGGGGCCGTTTTTATTGATCGGATTTCGGCGCGACCTTGAGGGTGCGGCTCACGCAACAGCGAGCAGCGTTTTCAGGTCGGCCGCGAAGGGCTCGACGCCTGACCCGTAGCGCACAAACAATCTGACCTTGCCCTGCCCATCAAACACATAGGAGCCCGCGGTGTGATCCATCGTGTAGCTGCCTTCGCTCTTTCCGGGCACCTTGGCGAAGAACACTTTGAATTCTTTTGCCAGGGCCGTGGTTTGCTCCGGCGTGCCGCGCAGCGCGACGAAGCTGGGATCGAAGCTGCCCATGTAGGCCTTCAATATTTCCGCCGTGTCGCGCTCAGGGTCGACAGTGATGAACACGCCTTGTAAGCGCTCGCCGTCCTTGCCCAGCGCCTTTTTGATTTGCGCCAGCTCATTCATCGTGCCCGGGCACACGTCGGGGCACTGTGTGTAGCCGAAGAAAACCACCACCACCTTGCCTTTGAAGTCGGCCAAGCTGGTGAGCTTGCCGTTTTGATCGGGCAAGTCCAGTTTTCGGGCGTACTCGGCGCCGGTGATGTCGATGTTCTTGAAGGCTTCGGCGTTGGACTTGCCAGGCAGTGCGAATTTGTCGCAGCCCGCCAGCAGCGCGACAGCAGAGATCAACAAGAGTCGACGGTGGTTCATGGTGTCAAAGGAAAGGGATGTCAGACCCAAAGGCGGGGCATGTAAGGAAGCGCGTAGTGATCGATCAGCAAGGCCGCAAAAAGCAGCATCAGATGCCAGATTGAAAAACGAAACGTCTTGCGCGCCAAGGGTTCGGAATACTCGCGCCACAACTGCCACGCGTAGTAGATGAATATCGCGCCCAAGACCACGGCGCTCACCAAATAAATGATGCCGCTCATGCCTGATATGTAGGGCAGCAAAGTGGAGGCAAACAAAATCAGCGTGTATAAAAAAACGTGAAGTCGCGTGAACTCCGAGCCGTGGGTGACCGGCAACATCGGCAAACCGGCTTTGCGATAGTCCTCAACGCGGTAGAGCGCCAGTGCCCAAAAATGAGGCGGGGTCCACAAGAAAATAATGAGGCACAAAATCATCGCCTCGGCCCCGACCTCGCCAGTGACCGCCGCCCAGCCAAGCACCGGTGGCATGGCACCGGATGCCCCGCCAATCACGATGTTTTGCGGGGTGGCCGGCTTGAGCACAACGGTGTAGATCACGGCGTAGCCCACGAAGGTCGCCAACGTGAGCCACACGGTGAGCGGGTTGACGTACGCATAAAGAATCACGCTGCCCAGCGTGCACAAGGCGGCCGAAAAAATCAAAGTCTCGGTGTTGCTGAGTTGACCTTTGGCGGTAGGGCGCCATGAGGTGCGGGTCATCTTGGCGTCGATCCCTTGCTCGACCAGGCAATTGAAAGCGGCAGCGGCGCCTGCCACCAACCAGATGCCTACGGTAGCCGCCAGTGCGACGCGCCAATCGGGCAGGCCTGGGGTGGCGAGCAACATGCCGATCACCGCGCAAAACACGATCAACTGCACCACGCGCGGTTTGGTAAGCACGTAGAACTGCCGCATTCGCGATGCATGCGACAGGGCTGGGGCGGGTTGAACAAGAGCTTCTGACATGGTGGGTTGCGAGCAGATTCTAAAGAACCGCTTCAAGGCGTGGCGGGAGAACCCCGCGAGTAACGCACCGGCTGCGCAGATTTTGAAGTTTTCGCAGTGGCTTCCTGGCGTGCGCGCGTCAACATGACGGTCAGCAGCGTGATCAGAGCTGCTGCGCCGCCCGTGTGTGCGACAGCTGCAATCAAGGGCCAACCCAGCACCACATTGCTCAATCCGCTGACCAATTGCCACACGGCCACGGCGCTGATGATGTGGGCCCAACGGCGCGTGTCGGCTTGACCGTCTGCATGCAGACGCCAGACCAACAAACCCATGGCGGTGAACACCACGGCAGCGCCAATGCGGTGGACCATGTGGATGGCAGTGAGCGCCGAAAATGGCAAGTAGCCTCCGTCTTTGCCGGCACCCAACTCGCGCAAAACCGTGAAGCCGTGGTCGAAGTCCATCGTTGGCCACCAACTGCCCTGGCATTTAGGGAAGTCAGTGCATGCCAGTACGGCGTAGTTTGTGCTGACCCAACCGCCGAGGACGATTTGCATCACGCTGAGTGCCATGACGGCGAGCGTGCCGAGATACAAGCCACGTGTGAGAGACAAGGACGTTGGCGACAGCGGCATCAAGCTCTGCATCGCAGACGGAACTAACGAGGGCGTTAATTTCTGCTGCATCCGTACAGGCCGGACGTTCTGAGTCTGTACCGCCAGCAAGGCGAGCAGCCCGATTCCGCCCAGCAAATGAAGCGTGACGATGGCGGGATAAAGCTTCATCGTCACCGTCAAAGCGCCGAACGCGCCTTGCATACACACCCAAATCAAAGTCACGGTCGGCCACCACGGCGAAGCCGATTGCTTGTCTTTGCGCCGCTGCATCCAGCTGGCCACGGTCATCACCACAATAAGTGCGCCCACGCCAGTGGCCAGGTAACGGTGGATCATCTCAATCCAAGCCTTGCCTTTGGTGACCGGCCCAGTCGGCATGGCCGTTTGCGCCGCATGGATGTCGGTTGCCGCACCCAGCGGGCTGGCGCTGCCGTAGCAACCTGGCCAATCGGGACAACCCAATCCCGAATCGGTCAAGCGGGTGAAGGCACCGAACAGCACCAGATCAAAGGTCAGGAAAAGCGTAACGATGGTGAGGGCTCGCAGCCTGGAAGCTCCATCGCGGCCACGTTGCCGGTGCCATACCCATGCCAGCGGCAGCAGCGACAACAAGCCGCCGGTCAGCACGACTTGTGCCAGCGGTGAAAGGTCGATCAGGTCCTGTGGGTTCATAAAAAGGCGGCCGAGTTAGCGACCCGGCAAGTCCCAAGAAGCTGCGGCCCGCAGCAGTTTTTCCATGTCGCGTTTGAGCTTGGCGGGGTCGGGATTGGGCGGCGCTCTCATCATCCACTGACCCATGGGATCAACCAGATAAATATGAGCGTCCAGCGCTTGGCCGGCGGCAGGCGCGAACCACTTTGCCAAAGCGTCACGAGGCACGCGCAGCACGGTGACCGGCTCACCAACGTTGATCGCCTGCAGCACTTCAGCGCGCGGTGCGTCGGACTCGGCCCCGTCGTAAGTGACGAACCAGATTTTGTCGACCCGCGTTTTTTCGCGGCCCAGGGTTTCGCGCAATTGGCGCTGCAAGTACAGCGATTTTTCGCAAATCGCGTTGCATGCCGCATCGGCCACAACCACCATCAACCACTGGCCCCGCAGGCTGAGAGCGGGCAAGGCTTCACCGCTCAGTTTGGTCAGCGGCAAGTCGGCAGGCAAGTCGCGCGAAGGTGAAATCAAATCGCTGTAGTTGGTGCGACCTTGCGGCTTGATCACGAAGTAAGTGAAGTAAGACGCCACCACCGGCGACACGCACATGGCCAGCACCAACAGCATTTTCAGTCGGCCGTTCTTCTTGCGGCTCGGGTCGGCCGCGGTGTTTTCGGCGACCTCGGTCAGCGCTGGTTCGGGCAGCGAGTGCACTGCAAAACTCACAGGTTCGGTCATTTTCAGTCAGTACGGTTCGTCGATCAAAGAGGCTCGGACGCAGGTTTCATGCGCGGACGGACAAGTTGAAACCAGACATACAGGCCCCCGATCAACGCGCTCAAGGCGAACCATTGAAAGGCATAGCCATAGTGCTTTTGGACACCCAGCGCCGGCAGCGGCCATTGGCGCAGCAGTCCGTCTGCTGAGGTGTTGGAGGCTGGTTCGTCGCTTTGCAATATCGATAAAGGCTTGAGCGTGATGCCCACTTCCTTGGCAAATTCACTCACAACGAGATTTTGCCGGATGGGACCTGGTGCGGCGCCTGCAAATTCAAACAACCGCGACGGTGGCGGGGCAATCAAACCGACGATCTCTACCTCGCCTTGCGGCGTGGTGATAGAGGGCAAAGCGCTGCGATCCACAAAATTTCGGGGTGCCCAGCCGCGTTGCACCAACACCGCTTGATCCGAGCCGATTAGTTTCAACGGCGTGACCACGAAGAAGCCAGGCTTGTCGTTCATTTGCCTGTTTTCCAAAAAAACTGTGTTGGACGCCATCCACTGGCCCTTCAGGCGCGTGCGCTGCGAATGCTGCGGCAGTGCTGCTGCAGTGCTGTTGGCCAATTCAGAGGCAGGCAACTCTGGCAAGACCTGGCGCGAGTCCAGCGCCGCTTGCAGGGTTAACTTTTGCGCTGCACGGTTGAGTTGCCAAGTGCCCAGCGATGAAGTCGCAGCGACGCCTAGCACCGTGGCGAACAGCACAACCCCGGATTTGCGCGAGCGGGTGACTCCGCGTTCAGAAACGCCTTGATCAAACACGCTTTGATCGGTCACAGAAGCCCGCGCGGGTCAATTGGAAGTACGCGGACCAAATTGCGTACGGCGACTGATAATCCCGATCTATGAAATACATGATTGGATTCGCACTGGTCGCCGTGTTGGGAGCCTTGATTCTTGCGGGTGTCGCCATGGTGCGTGACGGCCGTGACGGCAAGCCCAAGACCAACGCAATGATGCGGGCTCTGGCGCTGCGCGTAGCAATCTCGGTTCTGTTGTTTGTCTGCATTTGGGCTGCTTACTTGATGGGCTGGATACGACCAACGGGCATACCGCTCAGCAGCTAAACAGCAAGAAAAAAACGCCACAAACGCGGCGTTTTTTCATAAGCGGGTTAAGTGTCGCGGTTATAGCCAGTAAACAACGATGTACAAGCCCAGCCAGACGACGTCTACAAAGTGCCAGTACCAAGCCGCGCCCTCGAAGCCGAAGTGACGCTCGGCCGTGAAGTGGCCCTTCATCAAGCGGATGGTAATGAACAGCAGCATCAACATGCCCACAAACACGTGAAATCCGTGAAATCCGGTAAGCATGTAGAAGGTCGAGCCGTACACACCTGAATTCAACTTAAGGTTCAAGTCGCGGTAGGCATGCATGTATTCGTAGGCCTGAACGCACATGAAGGTCGCGCCCAAAATCACGGTAATCCACATGAAAGCGATGGTCCTGGCGCGGTTTCCCGCCAGCAAGGCGTGATGGGCAACCGTCAGAGTCACCCCCGAAGTCAACAGCAAAGCGGTGTTGATGGTGGGCAGGGGCCACGGGCCCATGGTGGTGAACGGCTCGACCAGACCAGCCGGTGCCGCAGTGATGCCGGCCTGCACGCTGGGCCAGATCGCCTTGAAATCGGGCCACAGCAGGGCGTTTTCCAAGCTCGCCAAGTTGGGCACGGAGTGCAAGCGCGTCCAGTAGAGTGCACTGAAAAATGCGCCGAAAAACATCACCTCAGAGAAAATGAACCAGCTCATGCTCCATCGGTATGACACGTCGATGCGGTCGCTGTACAGGCCGCTTTCACTTTCACTGATGGACTGACGAAACCACTGTTGCAAGGTGAAGGCCCACAGAGCCAAGCCGAAAGCCAGCGAGTAAGCGCCCCAGCTGTGGTCGTTGATCCATTGGCTTGCACCCAGGATCACGAAAAACATGCCCAGCGCCGTCATCGCAGGAAAGCGCGATGGTTCCGGAATGAAGTAATGGGGTGTTTGTCCGATTGCTGGGGTGGTCGTTGCCGACATGGTTTCTCCTGGAGAAGCTTGCTGGATATGAAAAGCGGGGAAAAGGCGTCTGAGACGGGTCTCGAGAAACGGGTTTAAGCCGCAACGCCGCTCGAGAGCACCCAATTGACCAGACTGAGCAAAATCGCAATGAAGACGGCTGCGCCCAAGATGCCGGCTATGACCAAATGCACCGGGTTCAATTGACTCAGGTCTTTGGCGTAGTCGGCAGATTTGCGGACGCCGAAAAAAGACCATCCCACAGCTTGTACGGTTTGTAAAAAAGACGCCTTGCGTCGAACCGCGGCTTTGAGGCCGGTATCGCTTTTTTGCGAGTCGTTTGGAGTGGTCATGACCGCGGCTTTGGCTCGCTTCGAGTCGCCGCCTGTGGCGCGGCCGGTACCTTGCCGCCCACCTCAAAAAAAGTGTACGACAGTGTGATCGTGCTCACGTCCTTGGGCAGTTTTTTATCGATGTAAAACACCACCGGCCACTGCTTTGACTCACCCGCCTTCATGGTGTACTCGCTGAAGCAAAAACACGCGACTTTGTTGAAGTGCGCCATCGCTTGCATGGGTGCGTAGCTGGGGATGGCTTGGGCAGCCATTGTGCGGTTTTGAATGTTTTTGAACTCGTACATCACGGTGACCATTTCACCGGGATGAACTTTCATGCTTTGCACAGCAGGCTTGAAGTCCCAGACGCCGCGTGCGTTGGCATCGAACTCCACCGTCACCGTGCGCGACGTGTCCACTTGGGTATTGGGCGTCTTGGGCGCGATGCCATTCACCATTCGCTCAGACACCGACAGTATGTTGATGCCCAGCGCCGAACAGATGGCTCTGTAGACCGGCACCAGCGCATAGCCAAATGCGAACATCAGCGCAGCGATCACCAGCAACTTGCCCACCATGCGGGCGTTGTCTCCACTCAGCGCTTTGTTGCGTTGAGCGTTGCCGTTTCCAGGTGCTTGTTCAAACATAAGTTCTGCTGAATCAGAGCCCGAACAAAACGGCTTTTGCAAAGAAACCGATAAAGAACACCGCCACCACTGACCCAAGGATCAGTGCAAGGCGGGCATTCTTTTTTTTCTGCTCAGGTGTGGCCATGGGAGCTTCAGGTTTTAGCTTCAGGCCAAAACTCTGGTAGCCGATGCGTTCAATTTGGGTGGTGTCTCAAATGTGTGGAAAGGCGCCGGCGATGGAACTTCCCATTCCAGCCCTTCAGCGCCTTCCCATGGTTTTTGTGGTGCGACAGCGCCCTTGCCCATCATGGCTGGCAACACGATGGCCAAGAAAAAATACACCTGCATGAAACCAAAACCGAAGCCGCCGATGGTGGCCACCATGTTGAAGTCGGTGAATTGGATAGGGTAGTCGGCGTATCGCCGCGGCATGCCGGCCAATCCCAAGAAGTGCATGGGGAAGAAGGTGAGGTTGAAGAAGAACAGCGAACCCCAAAAGTGAACCTTGCCGCGGAACTCGCTGTACATCACTCCGGTCCATTTCGGCGCCCAGTAGTAATAGCCGCCGAACATCGCGTAAAGAGATCCTGCAACGAGTACGTAGTGGAAATGCGCCACCACGTAGTAGGTGTCGTGCAACTGGATGTCAACCGGGGCCATGGCCAGAATCAAGCCCGTAAAACCGCCGATCGTGAACACGAAGATGAAGCCGACCGCGAACAGCATGGGCGTCTCGAACGTCATTGAACCGCGCCACATGGTGGCAATCCAATTGAAGATTTTCACGCCGGTCGGCACCGCGATCAACATCGTGGCGTACATGAAAAACAGCTGGCCCGTGACTGGCATGCCGCTGGTGAACATGTGGTGCGCCCACACGATGAAGGACAGAATTGCAATGGACGCCGTGGCGTAGACCATTGAGGTGTAGCCGAACAGACGCTTGCGCGCAAACGCCGGGATGATGGCGCTGACGATGCCGAAGGCCGGCAAGATCATGATGTAGACCTCGGGGTGACCGAAGAACCAGAAGATGTGCTGATACATCACCGGGTCGCCGCCACCTGCCGGGTTGAAAAAGCTGGTGCCGAAGTGCCGATCAGTCAGAGTCATGGTGATGGCGCCGGCCAACACGGGCATCACGGCAATCAGCAAGTACGCGGTGATGAGCCAGGTCCAGCAGAACAGCGGCATCTTCATCAAGGTCATGCCGGGCGCGCGCATGTTCAGCACAGTCACGATGATGTTGATAGAGCCCATGATGGAGCTCGCACCCAAAATGTGAAGTGCAAAAATTGCAACGTCCATGGACGGGCCCATTTGCAGCGTCAGCGGTGCGTACAACGTCCACCCTGCAGCCGGTGCACCGCCGGGCATGGCAAACGAGCTGACCAACATCACCGCAGCCGGAATCATCAACCAGAAGCTGAGGTTGTTCATCCGAGCGAATGCCATGTCGGCCGCTCCAATTTGCAGCGGGATCATCCAGTTCGCAAAGCCCACGAATGCCGGCATGATGGCGCCGAACACCATGATCAGGCCGTGCATCGTCGTGAGCTGGTTGAACAGCCCCGGGTTGACAAATTGCAGCCCCGGCTGGAACA
>JBBRGA010000047.1:0-22170 GCA_038241115.1 Burkholderiales bacterium
GGACAGCATCCGATGCCGACGACACAGGTGACGGGGGCGACGGGGGCGACGACGAGGAAGCCGTGTCGGGTTTGCTGACGCTGGCGATTGACATGTCTGACGCAGCGGAAGACGGCAAAAGCGCCGACAAAAGCGCCGATGTAAGCGCCGATACAAGCGCGGATACAAGCGCGGACACAAGCGCGGACATAAGCGCCAACAAGCGCGACGGCAACGAGCAGACGGCTTCACTGTCTTCCGCCAGCAAGGCCTGAAACGCCACTGAACATGCTGAAGAAGTTGTCAGCCCTGCACATTGCGCTGTTGGTGTCCTTCGTGGTGCATGCGAGTTTGCTGACGTTTCGATTTGTCGACCCGCAGCGCTTTGACCGCGTTTTCACAGACACGCCGCTCGAAGTGATTCTGGTGAACTCACGTTCCAGCGAAAAGCCCGAGAACGCCCAGGCGATTGCGCAGGCCAACCTCGCCGGCGGCGGTGAGGCGGACAAAGGCCGCGCGACTTCACCCTTGCCTCCTTCGCAGACCATAGAGCTCGGCGAAGCGAATGAAGTGTCACACCGGCAAATTGAAAAGCTGCAAGAGACGCAGTCGCTGCTGCTGTCGCAAATTCGCGGCGAATTGGCGCTGATGCCCACACCCACGCCGCAGCGCGACCAAGTGTTGGAGCAAGACCAGGCGCAAGAGGAAAAGCGCCGCCAATTGATCCAACTTCTCGCTGAAATCGAAAAGCGCATTCGAGATGAGAGCCTGCGCCCGAAAAAGCGCTACATCAGCCCGGCCACGCGAGAAGAGGTGTATGCGCTCTACTACGAGCAACTGCGCCGAAAAATAGAAGACCGCGGCACCCGCAACTTCCCTGAATCGCAGGGCAAAAAGATTTACGGCGAGCTGACGATGAACGTCACGGTAGACCAGAAAGGCCGCGTGATCGAGACCGAAATCGTGCGCGCATCGGGCAACAAATTACTGGACCAACGCGCAACGGCCATCGTTCGCGCCGCGTCGCCTTTTGGTGATTTTTCAACGGCGATGCGGCGAAAGGCCGACCAGATCGTCATCACCTCGCGCTTTCGTTTCACGCGCGAAGACGGCCTGGAAACCTCGTTGGGCTCCACACCTTGAGGCGGCCCATGGTGTTTTCGAGCGCGCTGCCTGGCGCAGTACCGCGCGCCCTGTCCGGCGTGCTGCCATGACAGCGCGGGACCGTTATGTGGTGGCGGGCAACCCCGTCGCGCACAGCCAGTCGCCTTTCATTCACTCCCGATTCGCTGAACAAACCGGCGAGCCCGTTGACTACGACAGGCTGCTGTGCACCGAAAACGGCTTCGAAGCTGCGGTGCGGGAGTTTGCGTCTGCGGGAGGACGCGGCTGCAACATCACCATGCCGTTCAAGGCCCAAGCATGGCGCTTGGCCGCGCAGGTCAGTGAGCGCGCCGCCTTGGCGGAAGCCAGCAACCTGTTGCGCTTTGACAAAAGCGGCTGGTTTGCCGACAACACCGATGGCGTGGGCCTGGTGCGCGACATCCAGATCAATGCGAAGTGGCCGCTGAAGGGCGCGCGCGTGCTGATGCTCGGCGCGGGTGGCGCCGCTGCTGGCGCGCTCGGGCCGCTGCTGCAGGCGCGCCCTGCCGAACTGGTGGTGGCCAACCGCAGCGTGCTCAATGCGCAGGCTTTGGTTCAGCGGCATGCTGGCTTGGCCGAGCGCGCGGCCGTGAGGCTGAGCGCAGCCGGCTTGCAAGACTGCGGCGGCCAATTTGATGTGGTCATCAATGCCACCGCGAGCAGCTTGAATGCGGCGGCGGTGCCGGTCGACGCCCGCGTGCTCAAGCCCGGCAGCTTGGCGCTGGACATGGCCTACGGCCCCAGCGCCGAGGCCTACCTGACCTGGGCGAACAACGAGGGTGCGATTGGCCGCGATGGCTTGGGCATGCTGGTCGAGCAAGCGGCCGAGGCTTTTTTTGTTTGGCGTGGCGTTCGGCCCGACACCGCTGCGGTGCTGGCGGCGCTGATTCAGCGCCTGCAAGCGGCGTCCGCCAAGTGAGTACCTTTTGGCGATCGGTCAGGTTGAACGCGTGGCGCGTCACAGTCTTGCTGGCGATGTCGATGCTGGCTTTGCAGATTTACTTTTTTGCGCGCGTCGCTTTGATGCGGGTCGTGGATCCGCAGTCCACCACTTTTCAGCGCTCCGAAGTCACGCGCTTGCTGAGCCAGACGCATCAAGTTTTGTGGGCACAGCAGTGGGTTGATTACGCACAAATTTCCGACCACCTGAAGCGGGCGGTCATCGCCTCAGAAGACGCCGGGTTCGCAGACCACAACGGCGTCGAATGGGATGCCGTAGAGAACGCTTGGGACCGCAACCAGCGCGCCGCTGTACGCAATGAAAAAAACAATCAAAAAGCCACGCGCAAGCCGAACGCGTCCGGGAAACCCAACGCAGAACCCAAGTTGGTGGGCGGCTCGACGATCACACAGCAACTCGCCAAAAACCTGTTTCTTGGCCCAGAACGCAACCTGCCGCGCAAGCTGCAGGAGTTGGTGATCACGCAGATGCTCGAAACACTCTTGAGCAAGCAGCGCATTCTGGAGATCTACCTCAACAACGTCGAGTGGGGCGAAGGCGTGTTCGGGGCCGAGGCAGCCGCGCAGTACTACTTTCGCACCCGCGCGGCGCTGCTCAGTCCGACGCAGGCGGCGCGGTTGGCGGTGATGCTGCCGGCGCCCAAGCGGTTCGAGAAACGGCCCGACTCCAGCTACGTGATTGGCCGCTCTGCGACCGTCATGGCGCGTATGGGCGCGGTTGAATTGCCTTGATCACTGGGTTCATTTCAGGGTCAAGTGGTGGGCAGCGAGCCGATCGGTTCTTCTTAAAATCCGAGCATGACCTCTGAACTGAGCCTGGAAATCGCCGCCGCCGCCGCCCGCTGGGTGGTGGAAGAAGGCATGGAGTACGGGCCCGCCAAACGGCGCGCCGCGCGTGATGTGGCCGGACGCAGCACGCGCAAAGCCGAGCTGCCCAGCAACACCGAAGTCGAAACCGAAGTCCGCGCCTACCTGGAACTGTTTTGCGCCGACACCCAACCCACCGAGCTGGCGGCGTTGCGTGCCGTCGCCGTTTTATGGATGCAACGCATGACGCCTTTTCGTCCGCACCTGACCGGTGCCGTGTGGCGTGGCACCGCCACCCGACTCAACAACATCCATTTGCAGCTTTACTGCGATGACTCCAAAGCCGCCGAGTTGGCGCTGATCGACCAAGGCGTCGACTACGAAGTCGGCAGTTTGACCGGCCCACGCGGCGTGGAGGTCAGCGTGCTCAGCACCAACAGCTTGTGCCGTGCCCTGAATGAAAACCTGACCGTGCACATGAGCGTGTTGGACCACGACGACCTGCGCGGCGCCCTGAAACCCGATGCGAAGGGCCGCACCGAGCGCGGCGACCTGAACGCTCTGCGCGCTTTGATGCAGGAAACACCATGAAACGTCGAAACTTGATTTACGGCGGCGTGGCGGCTGCGGCTGCGGCCGCCGGGGTGACTTGGTCGACCTGGAAACAGGGGTCGCCTCAGTTGGGTGACCTGGTTTGGCAACAGATCCTTACGCAGCCCGGAGGCGGCGACTTGGTGCTGTCAAGCTTGCGTGGCAAGCCTCTGCTGCTGAACTTCTGGGCCACCTGGTGCCCGCCGTGCGTCAAAGAAATGCCCATGCTGGACGCTTTCTACCAGGCAAATCGGGCACGAGGTTGGCAGGTGGTGGGTTTGGCGGTCGACAGCCCGACGCCGGTGCGCGACTTTTTGAAACGCGTGCCTGTCAGCTTTCCCATAGGCTTGGCAGGGATGGAAGGATCGGAGTTGAGTCGAGGCCTCGGAAACCCGAGTGGCTCGCTTCCTTTCACCGTGGTTTTGAATAAAGAAGGGCGTGTGGTGGTGCAAAAGCTGGGCAGTATTGATGAAGCCGACTTGAAAGTATGGGCGCGCGACCATTCCTAGACTGTGTTTGACGACAGTTTTGAGTAATTTCACGGAATTTGTCGGCTTCGGTAAGCAATGCGCGTAAAGTCCGCGAAATCCGGCCTGAGTGCAAGCAATTGTTCGATCAGGCCGGGTCAATCTCAAAACGTATTTAGCAAGTTGTGACCTTGCACAGCGTCGCGAAAATCAGCGGCGTTAGGCAATTTAATCCGCAGTAAATAACACCGCATGAAAGAGCGCGGTACGGCATGTCACCACGCGCCACGACGAGCGTTTTTTGGCAACCGCAGCCTGGCGCTTTATTTTCTTACCCGCAAGACCGCCGCAAGGAGCCCTTGATGGACCTCAGAAAACTCAAAACTCTGATCGACTTGGTTTCGGATTCGAACATCTCCGAACTCGAAATTACCGAAGCCGAGGGCAAAGTTCGCATTGTCAAAACCGACCCGAGATTGGTAATGACAACCAGCGTTGCGCAACCGACCATGGCAATGGTGGCGGCCGGTACGGCACCCGTTGCCACAGCAACACCCGTTCCGGCCGAAGCGCCGCCCGTCTCCGCAGGCCACATCGTCAAGTCGCCGATGGTGGGCACCTTCTATCGCTCAGCCAGCCCAGGCTCGAAAACCTTTGCAGACATTGGTTCGGCCGTCAAAGAAGGCGAGCCGATCTGCATCATCGAAGCGATGAAGATCATGAACGAGATCGAGGCCGACAAGTCAGGCACCGTCACGCGCATCCTCTGCGAAAACGGCCAAGCTGTCGAGTTTGGTCAGCCGCTATTCGTCATTGAGTGAGCGGCAGCGCATGTTCAAAAAAATATTGATTGCCAACCGCGGAGAGATCGCGCTTCGCATCCAACGGGCCTGCCGCGAGCTGGGCATCAAATCGGTGGTCGTGTATTCCGAAGCCGACCGAGACGCGAAATACGTGAAGTTGGCAGACGAAGCGGTGTGCATAGGGCCGGCGGCCTCATCGCAGAGCTACCTCAACATGCCGGCCATCATCTCGACTGCCGAGGTGACCGACGCCGAGGCCATTCACCCCGGCTACGGCTTCTTGTCGGAAAACGCCGACTTTGCGGAACGCGTCGAGCGCAGTGGTTTCACCTTCATCGGTCCATCACCCGACGCCATCCGCACCATGGGAGACAAGGTGTCGGCCAAGCAGGCCATGATCAAAGCGGGCGTGCCCTGCGTTCCGGGCTCTGAAGGGGCGTTGCCCGACGACCCGAAAGAAATCATCAAGGCAGCGCGTGCGATTGGCTACCCGGTCATCATCAAAGCGGCTGGCGGTGGCGGCGGGCGCGGCATGCGGGTGGTTCACACCGAAGCGGCGCTGATTCACGGAGTGCAAACCACGCGCGCGGAAGCCGGTGCGGCATTTGGAAATCCGGCGGTCTACATGGAGAAGTTTCTCCAGAATCCGCGCCACATTGAAATTCAAGTGATGGCCGACACCCACCGCAACGCGGTGTGGCTGGGCGAGCGCGATTGTTCGATGCAACGGCGCCACCAAAAAATCATCGAGGAGGCGCCCGCACCTGGAATTCCGCGCCGGGTGATTGAGCGCATCGGCGACCGCTGCGCTGCAGCCTGCAAAAAAATCGGCTACCGGGGCGCCGGCACATTCGAGTTTTTATTCGAGAACGGCGAGTTTTATTTCATCGAAATGAACACCCGCGTTCAGGTGGAGCATCCAGTGACGGAATGGGTCACGGGCATTGACATTGTGCAAATGCAAATTCGCGTGGCCGCTGGAGAAAAGCTGCCGTTCACACAGCGGCAAATTCAAATGCGCGGCCATTCGATTGAATGCCGGATCAACGCCGAACACCCGTATAACTTCACGCCCAGCCCGGGTCGCATCACCATGTGGCACCCGCCCGGTGGTCCGGGCGTGCGGGTCGATTCGCACGTGTACACCAACTACTTTGTGCCGCCGAATTACGACTCGATGATCGGCAAGATCATCGTTCACGGTGACACCCGCGAGCAGGCGTTGGCGCGCATGCGCATTGCCCTGTCGGAGACAGTGGTCGAAGGCATCTGGACCAACATTGCGTTGCACCGTGAACTGATGGCGGACGCCCGGTTCATCGAAGGCGGCACCAACATTCACTACCTCGAAGGTTGGATGAGCGCTCACAAGCGCTGATGCGCTGCCATGGTTGAACTGTTTCTGCTTGCACCGGTGGGCGTTGTCGAAGGCGCGTCCGATGCTTTGATGGATGAGCTGGGCGCGCTGTCGGTATCGGTCGAAGACGCCGATGCCAACACCGACGCCGAGAGAGCTTTGTTCGGCGAGCCCGGCATGCCAGCGCAAGCAAGCGGCTGGGAACGTTCGGTGATCAAGGCACTCTTTGACACCGAAGCGCAGGCCAGCGAAGCGGCGACGCTTTTGTTGGCCCAAGATTGGGCTCATGACATCCACCTGCAATCCTTGAGCTTGGTGGCGGAGCAGGATTGGGTGCGTTTGACGCAGTCGCAATTTGCACCCGTTGACATCACACCGAGTTTTTGGATCGTGCCAACCTGGCACGAGCCGCCCGCCGCAGCACAAAAGGTGATCAGGCTTGATCCCGGCCTGGCTTTTGGCACCGGCACGCACCCGACCACTCGCATGTGCCTGCGCTGGATCGCGCAACATGCACCCACGAGATCAGAGTCTTGGAAGCGAGTGCTGGATTACGGCTGCGGATCAGGCATCTTGGCGATAGCGGCGGCGTTGCATGGCGCCCGCGGTGTCGATGCGCTGGACATCGATCCGGCAGCGGTGGAGTCGACGCAATCAAATGCGCTGGCCAACGGTGTGAGCTTGAACGCCGGCCTGCCCGACGCGGCATCGGGTGTCTACCCCTTGGTGCTGGCCAACATCCTGGCAACACCGCTTCGACTGTTGGCGCCGCTGCTGTGTGCGCACTTGCAAAGCGGCGGCGATTTGGTGCTTGCAGGCATTCTGGAGCGGCAGGCCGACGAGCTCAAGGCGGCCTATGCGCCGTGGTGCGCATTGCAAGTCAGCGACCAGATGGACGGTTGGATATTGATGAGCGCGCGGCTGTCGTCGTGAGCAGGCTGGTGGTGGACTTGATGTGTCCGCGTGGCATAGTTCCGACATGAGTTTGGCGACCCGTTGCACTGCTTGCGGCACGATATTTCGGGTCGTGCAAGATCAATTGAAAGTTTCTGAAGGCTGGGTACGTTGCGGACGCTGCGATGCAGTGTTCAACGCAATGGAAGGCCTGTTCGACTTGCAGCGCGATGTGCCCCCCGCGTGGCCTGCCGCGCTGCAGTCGGCAGCGCACGAGCCATCGGCTCACCCGCTCAGAAACGATGACGCGCTAGCACGCACGCCGGCGCAAATGTTTGAAGCCAATCAGGAACACGATCATCCATCTGAATCGGCCCGTAGTGGCGAATTTTCCGGGTTCGCCGAGCCTGCAGGCACTGCGCTGGAAAGCGGCGAGCGCTACATGGAATTTGAACCGGCTCAAGCGCCTTCATCAGCTCGGGAGCCAACCGAACCTCGGCTGAGCGAGTTGCAGTCCAGCGACTCGGTACTTTCAGTGACCCCGGGTGAACCTGAAACGCTTCTGCCAGTCACGCAAGGCACAGTGTTCACAGACTTCTTGGCGTCAGAGCAAAACTCGGCGTCGCCCGATTTCATTCGACATTCCGACGAAGCGCGACGCCGGAAACGTTCGGGAACGCGCATCGTTCTGGCGGTCACTGCGACGCTCGCGCTGTTGGTGCTGGGCATGCAATTGACGTACCAATTTCGAGACAGCATCGCTGCGCATTGGCCGCAAAGCAAGCCTGCCTTGGTGAGCGCATGCGCCTGGGTACCGTGCCAAGTCAGCCTGCCGCGCCGCATCGATGACCTGGCTGTAGAGAACACCGCGCTTGCGCACACGATTCCCGGCTCTGACGCGTTCAAATTGTCGGTGAGCCTGCGAAATCGGGGCAGTCTGACGGTGGCGTTGCCTTCCGTCGATTTGAGTTTGACCGACGCTGCGGGTCAATTGGTGGCGCGCCGCGCTCTGTCGCCGAGCGACTTTCAGGCCGGTTCATCTGGCTTGAGTGCGGGCTCCGACACGACACTCAGCTTGATGCTGGCGGCAGGTGACAACAAGGTCACTGGTTACACGGTGGAACTGTTTTATCCCTGAGCGCGGCTGCCAAATCAGCGAGAGCGGCTCAGCCCGCGCGCCAACCTGTTATTTCTTTCCTTTTCAATCGTCTATTTGGAGCGCTCATGTCGGCACTGATTTGCGGGTCCCTCGCGTTTGACACGATCACAGTGTTTCCTGGTCGGTTCAGAGAGCAGATCTTGCCCGAGCAACTGCACATTTTGAATGTGTCTTTTTTTGTGCCGACGCTGCGCCGTGAGTACGGAGGCTGTGCCGGCAACATTGCTTACAACCTTAATTTACTGGGTGGATCGGCGGTGGTGATGGCCGCACTCGGCAACGATGGAGCGGACTATTTGGCCCGGTTGGAATCGTGGGGTTGCAGCACCGCGCAAATTCGCACGGTCGCAGACAGCTACACCGCGCAGGCATTCATCATCACCGACACCGACAACAATCAAATCACGGCATTCCACCCCGGTGCCATGAGCGAGGCGCATCTCACAGCGGTTCCTGCCTCGAGCGAGTTGAAGGTTGCCATCATCGCGCCTGACGGCCGCGACGCCATGATTCAACACGCAGCGCAGTTGTCAGCAGCTGGCATTCCATTCGTGTTCGATCCGGGACAGGGCTTGCCGATGTTCAACGGTGACGAACTCAATCACTTCGTATCGCAGGCCACGTGGGTCACGGTCAACGACTACGAAGCCCGCATGCTCAGCGAACGGACGGGCAAAAGCTTGCAGGAGTTGTCTCGGTCACATCTGAAAGGCGTCATCGTGACGCTGGCAGCCGACGGCTGCGAGGTATGGGAACAAGGCGTGCGCACCCACGTGCCGGGCGTGAAAGCCAGCGAAATTGCAGATCCCACCGGCTGCGGTGACGCTTTTCGAGGCGCGCTGCTGTACGGTTTAGAGCGGGGTTGGTCACTGGAGCGCTGCGTGAGACTGGGCAACCGTTTGGGCGCCATCAAAATTGCCAGCCGAGGCGGGCAAAACCACCATCTCGACAAAACAGCCCTGGGTTTGTGAGCCAGCGCTTGCAGGCGGACATAGCGTTCAGAAATTGGAGCGCGGTTGCGCATGCAGCAGCCGTTAAGAAAAACTCAACGACAGCGACAACCGGCCCAATCTGAAGAAGACACTAAAAGCTGCATTTTCCGGATGAGGCGAACATAAAAAAACCCAGCCATGGCTGGGTTTTTCATTGAGGCTCGAGACGGGTTCAGCAACAAAAATAACGTTGTGAGCTTCCGTCAGGCAACGACGCGTTGGCACCGTTGTTCCCCCATGCTCAGGGCTTGCCGCCCGTCGGAAATGGCCACGCAGCTTGTGGGCTCAGCGCTGTCTTTGGTGCTGGAGCCACTGGCTTCGCTACCGCTGGCTTTGCAGCCACAGGCTTGGGCGCAGCGGGTTTGGCCGCTGCTTTCGGGGCTGGCTTTGCAGCTGGTTTAGCGGCGGCGGCAGGAGCAGGAGGTGCCTTTTTAGCGGCTGCTTTCTTTGCCGGCGCTTTCTTTGCAGCGGCCTTTTTAGCAGGGGCCTTTTTGGCAGGAGCTGCCTTCTTCGCAGGAGCAGCTTTCTTCGCGGGAGCAGCTTTCTTGGCTGGAGCAGCCTTCTTGGCTGGAGCGGCTTTCTTCGCTGGAGCTGCTTTCTTCGCTGCCGCTTTCGGTGCTGCTTTTTTCGCCGGAGCCGCTTTCTTAGCGGGCGCTGCCTTCTTGGCTGCCACTGTCTTCACTGGTGCCTTTTTAGCAGGCGCTGCCTTCTTTGCAGGAGCAGCTTTTTTCGCAGCGACTTTTTTCATCGGTACAGATTTCTTGGCCGCAGGGGCCTTTTTCGCAGTTGCCATAACACTTCTCCTTGATCAAGTTGAAAAAGAACTGACTGGCTTTGAACTAGCTCGCTGCCCGCCAGCTATTCACAATCCTCAGAGCCCCAAGTTGGCCGCTGCGGTACGGTGAATTCGGTGTCGCCTCGTGCGCAATTTTTTAAGTCTGGGTGCCGATCTATTTCGATATCTTTGATCGCCTTGCACCCAGCTTTTTATGCTTCACGTTGCGCTAATCTTGACCTATCGCTTTCACTTCACTGGTCTCAAATCTCTTGTGATGAATTTCCTCATCTGAATCTTTGACGCTGAATCGCTGCTTTTGCAGTCTTTAATCTTTGGTCACCAGCGCGGTGATCAGTCCCAGGACAACGCCCCACCAGACTGATATTCGGTCACTCGAACTTCAAAGAAATTACTTTCTTTCTTCAGGTCGATCATTTCACTCATCCATGGGAATGGATTTTCTTCATTCGGGAACAATTCCGCCAAACCGATCTGCGTGGCGCGGCGGTTCGCGATGTAGCGCAAATAGCCCTTGAACATCGATGCGTTCATGCCCAGCACGCCACGCGGCATGGTGTCTTCGGCATATCGATATTCCAGCTCGACAGCTTTCATGAACAAGGCATTGATCTCAGCCTTGAATTCAGGTGTCCAGAGATTGGGATTCTCTAACTTGATCTGGTTGATGAGGTCAATGCCAAAATTACAGTGCATAGACTCGTCACGCAAGATGTATTGGTATTGCGTCGATGCGCCGGTCATTTTGTTTTGACGGCCCAGCGCCAAAATCTGCGTGAAACCGACGTAGAAGAACAAACCTTCCATCAAACACGCAAATACGATCAACGACTTTAAAAGGACACGGTCATTCTCCAGGGTGCCCGTATTGAAGTGCGGATCCATGATCGCGCTGATGAACGGGATCAAGAACTCGTCTTTATCGCGTATCGATTGAACCTCGTTGTAAGCGTTGAAAATTTCGCTTTCTTCCAAGCCCAGCGACTCCACGATGTACTGGTACGCGTGGGTGTGAATTGCCTCTTCAAATGCTTGGCGCAGCAAGAATTGACGGCACTCCGGTGCGGTAATGTGGCGGTAAGTGCCCAACACGATATTGTTGGCAGCCAGAGAATCGGCGGTGACGAAAAACCCCAAGTTGCGTTTGATAATCCGACGCTCGTCTTCGGTCAAACCGTTGGGATCTTTCCAGGTCGCGATATCGCGCGACATGTTGACTTCTTGCGGCATCCAATGATTTGCACAAGTGGCCAGATATTTTTCCCAAGCCCACTTGTATTTAAACGGAACCAGCTGATTGACGTCAGTGCGGCCGTTGATGATGCGTTTGTCGGCCGCATTGACGCGTCGTGCTACGGGCGCTGGGTTTGGTGCGGTGTTGGACGCCGTGCTTGATGCTGGCGATGCCGTCGCTGTTGACGTCACCGCAGATATTGACACCGCTGATATTGGCACCGCGACCGCTTCAGAAGCCTGTCTGGCGGTTGCTGCCGTTTTCAACGGAATACCCATGTCGGCCATGACCGCAGCCAAAGCGGGTGACGACTGTGCAGCTCGCGAATGGCTCAAATGAGATGCCACTGCATTTGCAATGCTGGATGCGGGTGGTTTTGCGGATTTAACTTCGTCTTCCCAGGTCAACATATTTATTTTCCAGTACTTCTAAATTATCGGAGTGTTGCGTTCAAACACCAAGCAATTCTTGACATCAATACGTCTTCGATGCTGATGTTTGTTGCGCTGTTGCATCGAGAGAATCTCCATGCGATTCGAAAACCGGTTTCAACTCGCTTGGGCTGCTGTGAATGCGCGGTAAGGACGCAGCGATGGCACGGTCCAAGCGTGCCCTCTGACGTGGCCCTGATGAAGCCTTTTCTACCTCACTGACAGGCTTCGCAATCGGGGTTGTCTATGGAACAAAACTTC
Source organism: Burkholderiales bacterium (assembly GCA_038241115.1). Taxonomy (GTDB): domain Bacteria; phylum Pseudomonadota; class Gammaproteobacteria; order Burkholderiales; family Burkholderiaceae_C; genus JANYJJ01. The sequence goes on from JBBRGA010000047.1 coordinate 11,875, forward strand.
ATGTCGGTCGCAGGCTCGGTGCTGAACTCGTTGTGAACAGGCGCGCCCTCTCTTGAACTTGACGTCAGGGTGGCGGTTGAAGCGCCGGCTTGCGCTTTGGCGATCACTGCCGCCGCATCAGATGAAACGCCACTCGACACCGCGTTCAGTTGCCCCGCCTTGACAGTTGATTTTTCTGCGTGTGTGGCACCAACGGTGCGCAGGTAGTAAGTAGTTTTCAGGCCACGCAACCAAGCGAGTTTGTAGGTTTCGTCAAGTTTTTTGCCTGATGCACCGGCCATGTAAATATTCAGTGACTGACCTTGGTCAATCCACTTCTGGCGACGCGCGGCGGCTTCCACCAACCACTGTGTTTCAACTTCGAAGGCGGTCGCGTAGAGCGCTTTCAGGTCTTCGGGCACGCGGTCGATGCGGCGCAGCGAGCCGTCGAAGTGTTTGAGGTCCATGACCATCACGTCATCCCATAGACCGAGCTTTTTCAAGTCACGCACCAAGGCTTCGTTGACGATGGTGAACTCACCGGACAAATTGGACTTGACTGACAAGTTGCCAAACGACGGTTCGATCGAAGCGCTCACGCCGACAATATTGGAGATAGTGGCAGTGGGGGCGATGGCCACGCAATTGGAGTTGCGCATACCGTGCTCTTTGATTCGGCCGCGCAGAGCGCTCCAGTCCATGCTGACGCTGCGGTCTACTTCAAGATAAGACAGGACAGAGGAGCCGTCTTTCGACTGGCCTGCGCCGCGTGCTTCGGCAAGAAGGTCGAGAGAGTCGATCGGCAAGATGCCGCGATCCCAAAGCGAGCCGCGGTAGCTGGAGTAGCGACCGCGCTCTGCCGCCAATTCGGTTGAAGCCCAGTAGGCGTAATAACAAACCGCTTCCATCGATTGGTCGGCGAATTGCACCGCAGCGTCGGACGCGTAGGGCATGCGCATTTCGTAAAGCGAGTCCTGAAAACCCATGATGCCCAGACCCACCGGGCGATGACGAAGGTTGGAGTCGCGCGCCTTCTTTACTGCGTAATAGTTGATGTCGATCACGTTGTCGAGCATTCGCATCGCTGTCGAAATAGTCTTCTTCAGCTTGGCATGGTCGATCTGACGTACCGGCCCGTTCGCGCTGTCCACGGTCATCAAGTGATGTGTCAGGTTGACCGAGCCGAGGTTGCACACCGCAATTTCTGTGTCGCTGGTGTTGAGCGTGATCTCGGTGCACAGATTGCTTGAGTGAACAACGCCGGCATGCTGCTGGGGCGAGCGCACATTGCAGGCATCTTTGAAGGTGATCCAAGGGTGGCCGGTCTCGAACAGCATCGACAACATCTTGCGCCACAGGTCATTGGCCGGCATGGTTTTAAACAGCTTGATTTCACCGCGCGCGGCCTTGGCTTCATAGGCCGTATAGGCGATCTCGAACTCGCGGCCGAATTTGTCATGCAGGTCGGGGCAGTTGCTCGGCGAGAACAACGTCCACTCGCCACCTTCCATGACACGGCGCATGAACAGATCGGGAATCCAGTTTGCGGTGTTCATGTCGTGCGTGCGGCGGCGGTCATCGCCGGTGTTCTTGCGCAGCTCCAAAAACTCCTCAATGTCGAGGTGCCAAGTCTCCAGGTAAGCGCAAACCGCGCCCTTGCGCTTGCCGCCTTGGTTCACCGCAACCGCGGTGTCGTTGACGACTTTCAAAAAGGGCACGACACCCTGGCTCTTGCCGTTGGTGCCTTTGATGTGAGAGCCCAGCGCGCGCACGTTGGTCCAGTCGTTGCCCAGACCACCCGCAAACTTGGACAGCAACGCGTTTTCTTTCAGTGCTTCATAGATGCCGTCAAGATCGTCAGCCACCGTGGTGAGGTAGCAGCTCGACAGCTGTGAGCGGCGCGTGCCGGCGTTGAACAACGTGGGAGTGCTGCTCATGAAGTCAAAAGTAGACAGCACTTCATAAAACTCGATGGCGCGCGCTTCGCGGTCGATCTCGCCCAACGCCAGGCCCATGGCCACGCGCATGAAGAAGGCCTGCGGCAGCTCGATGCGCACTTCGTCGATGTGCAAGAAGTAGCGGTCGAACAGCGTTTGTAAACCGAGGTAGTCAAACTGCAAATCGCGATCCGCTTTGAGCGCCGCGCCCAAACGCACCAAATCGAACTGCATCATTTTTTCGTCGAGCAACTCAGCCTCGACGCCCTTTTTGACGTAACCCGGAAAGTAGTCGGCATAGCGAGTGTGCATTTCGGCGTGCAGCACTTCTTCGCCCAGGATCTCCTTGCGGATGGTGTGAAGCAGCAAGCGCGAAGTGGCTCGGGTGTAGCCAGGGTCTTTCTCGATCAAGGTGCGAGCCGCCAGGATGGCGGCCTTGTGCACTTCGTCGATGGGTACGCCGTCGTACAGGTTGCGTTTGGTCTCAGCCAAGATGGGCTCAGGCCTGACTTCGCTGCCCAGATCGGCGCACGACGAAGCGATCAGACTGCTCAGACGCTCCAAGTCCAAAGGCACGCGTTGGCCGCGGTCGAGCACGGTGAGTACCGCCTCAGCCGCTGCGGCGGGCTGAACTTGTTTGGAACGCTCTTGCGAGCGGCGCTCTCGATACAGCACGTACGCGCGTGCGACTTCGTGGTGACCACCGCGCATCAAACCCAGCTCGACATGGTCTTGCACGTCTTCTATATGAAAGGTGCCGCCACCAGGACGCGAGCGCAGCAAGGCGCGCACGACCGATTCGGTCAAACCGTCCACCGTCTCGCGCACGCTGGCCGAGGCCGCACCTTGGGTGCCGTGCACCGCCAAAAACGCCTTCATCAAGGCCACCGCAATCTTGCTGGGCTCAAATGACACCACCGCGCCGTTGCGACGAATGATTTGGTAGCCCTGATAGGCCGAATTCGTTTGCATCGTGGCCTGCGATGGCGTCGGATTTAACGCAGTGGTGCCAGCAACAGAGCCAGCAGTTGCCGCGGCAGTTGAAGAAGAAGATCGGGGGGCTGCTGTCAACATAAAGATCCTTGGGTGGGACTGCCAAATTGCGTCGAAGTCGGCTTTGCGGGTACCGCAGCACGTGCACCAAACGGGCCTGCAGCGGCTTGAATTGTGGAAAAGTCTGTGGAAATTCGGTGCACTGAACCGAGAAATCGCGGGATAGCTTGTGGACAGCTTGGGGGGCTCGTTTTTTGCTTTTGTGCAGCTGGCCGACGTTGGCTCCAGAACACTATATCTAGCGCACATCGGACACTTTAACACTACCCCTAGCGTGTCGGCTAGAGGGAAATGCAGGCTTTTTTATTCGATGAGGTGACCCAAAAGCCTCAACTTATGATGATGTTTCAGCCGCTTTTTTTCGACGCAAACATCGCAGTCGGCCAGCCCAGTTGCGATTGCAGAGCGGCCCAGTCGAATCCGTCGCCGGGGTCACGCTTGCGGCCTGGCGCGATGTGTTCGTGGCCCACCACCTGACGCAGCGGAAATTGCAGTCGCACTGCGCTCAGCAAGTCCGCCAGCACGCCGTATTGAGCCACCTCGAAGCCCTGACCTTCCAAGCCTTCCAGCTCGATGCCGATGGCGTAGTTGTTGCAGTCGTCCTGCCCCAGCCATGCGGACGCACCGGCGTGCCAAGCCCTGTCATCGCAAGACACAAACTGCTTCAGCTCGCCGCCCCGGCGTATCAAAAAATGCGCCGAAACCTCCAGGCCGCGGATGCTTTGAAAGTAGGGATGAGCGTCCCAATCGAGGCGGTTGGTGAACAGCCTCTCTATCGCGTCGCCGCCGTATTCGCCCGGCGGCAAGCTGATCGAATGAATCACGGCCAGGTTGATTTCAGTGCCCGCAGGGCGAGCGCCAAAGTTGGGCGATTCCAGCCGCTCGGCGGCTCGCCACCAACCTGCTAGCCAGCCGTCCTCGGGTCGCCGGCTCGAGTGACCGTGCGGTTCCGTGCGCGCCTTCAACTGCGTGCGCGCCTTCGGCTTCATTGCCCCGTCAGCACGCCGCCCACCTCGCTTCATGTGTCGAACGAATCGCCGCCCACGGTCACATTCAGGCGCGCCATGCGGTAACGCATTTGTCTGAGCGACAAGCCCAAACTGGCGCCGGCAGCGGTCCGGTTGTAACGGTAGCGCTCGAGCGACCTGACCAAGATGTCGCGCTCGACTTCGTCCAGGTAGCGAGCCAAATCATCAGGAAGCGGCTGTTCTGCAAACGCCACAGGAGCAAGCACTGACTCGAGTTGGGCACCGGTTTGCGAGAAGTTTGCCGGCACGGCCTGGATGGGCAACAGCCGCTCCAAGTCAGCCACGTCGAACCGCGTGTTCGCTGTGATGAGTTCAAGCTCTTGCGCTGCGGTGTCGGTGAACACCGTCTCGGGCAAACCCAGGTCGTAGACATCGATGCTTTCACCGCCGGTCAAGGCCACAGCGCGGTGAAGCAAATTTTCGAGCTCGCGCACATTGCCGGGAAACGGGTAGCGCGACAGATGGACCAGCGCGTCGCGCGTCAGCGTCGGCGCGGGCGAGACGTTGGCATCGCGCGCGATGCGCTCGAGCACACGCTCACTGATAAGACGCAAATCGGCAGTGCGGTCGCGCAGCGGCGGCACGCAAATTTGAATCACGTTCAGGCGGTAATACAAATCTTGCCGAAACTGCCCAGCCTGCACTTCGCTGCCCAAGTCTTTGTGGGTCGCACTCAGCAGCCGCACATTCACCGCCAGCTCGTTCATGGCGCCCACGGGCCGCACCGAACGTTCCTGAATCGCGCGCAGCAACTTGCTTTGCATAGACAACGGCAGCTCGCCGATCTCGTCTAAAAACAGCGTGCCGCCATTGGCCGCCTGGAAAAACCCCTCGCGATCTTCCATGGCCCCAGTGAAGGCGCCCTTGCGGTAACCGAAGAACTCCGCTTCCAGCAACTGCTCGGGAATGGCACTGCAATTCACGGCGATGAAGGGCTGCGCGTGGCGCGGGCTGACCTCGTGGATGGCGCGGGCCACCAGTTCTTTGCCGGTTCCCGACTCGCCGCTGACCAGCACCGGGGCCATGCTGCGAGCCACCTTTTCGATGAGCTCGCGCACGTGTTGCATGGCCTGCGAGTCCCCGGCCATGCGGCGCAGCGCGGCGCTGTCAGGAATCTCAGCCGCCGCCGGCAGCACGGCCTTGCTGGCCCTTGCCGCATTGACCACCGCAGCAACCGCCGCCGCCTGACTTTGTGCCGACTCGACAGGCAGCGTGCGCCTCGGCGGCATGGGGTCTGGTGCCGGCGGCGGGTGAGGCGCGGATGAAGATGAGGGCGAAGACGCTGACGCTGACGACCGCGGCAACGACGATGGGTCAACGGTCGGCAGCGTGGCCGGGACGCGCCCCAAACTCGACGCCACCACCGCTCGAAACTGCTTCAAGTCGACCGGCTTGGTGAGGTAATCGTAGGCACCCGCCTTCAAGGCTTCGACGGCGTTTTCGGCCGATCCATAGGCGGTGATGACAATGGCTTTCTCGCGTCGGCCGTTTTCCTCCAGCCAGCGCAAAACCTCCAAGCCAGTGCCGTCGGGCAAACGCATGTCAGTGATCACGGCGCTGTAGACGCGGTCTTTCAAGTGCAGCTTGGCATCTGCCACCGTGCCCGCCGTTTCGATGTCATAGCCCTCACGCAGCAACGTGAGCTCGTACAGAGTGCGCAGGTCGGGCTCGTCGTCGATGACCAGCAAGCTGAAGTGGGAAGGTGGGTTCATCGGCGCACGCGTGAAGGTTTGGACATCATGTGCCAGCGCGCAATCGCGAATCGGCATCGGTGAGCACTTGCCGACGCAGCACCACCAGGAATTCGTTGCGATGCGCGGAGCTGCTGATAGGCAGGTTCGCGTCCCTCAAGCGGTATTCGATGCTTGCTCCGTAGCGATCGCACAACTCTCGGCAAATGTACAAGCCCAAGCCCGTGCCCCGACTGCGCGTGGAGAAGAAGGGCTCGAACAAATAGCGCTCAACATCGGGCGCGATGGCTGCGCCGTCGCTGGCCACACTGAGGTGAACTTGATGGTCGCTGCTGGCCCACAAACGCAGGTGCACAGAACCCGGCGACTGACTGCCATGGCGCAACGCGTTGTCAAGCAAATTGATGAGCACGCGACGCAAGTGTTCCGCGTCAAAAACCGCGCCCACGGGCCGGGTCGGCAGGTCGACCTGGAGCGCGCTGCGCTCACCCAACACCACGCCAGCCGAACGCGCCCAGTCGCTGCACGCGGCCGCCACTTGTGCGTTGACATCGATCACGCGCAACTCTTGCGTCAAACCTGGGGCCACCTCCATCACATCTTCAACGATGCGTTTGAGGCGTTCGACGTTGTCGGCCACCATGCGCGTGAGCTGCTGTTGAGTGGGCGTTACCGCGTCTTCCGCAAGTAACGCATTGGCCTGCGAAATAGCGGCCAAAGGGTTGCGAATTTCATGCGCGATACCGGCCGACACCCGGCCCATGGCTGCCAGCTTTTCTTGACGGATGCGGGCTTGCATGCTGCGAACATCTTCGAGCAGCAGCACGCAAAACTCCTCCGGCGCCTCGTTGGCCCTGACGTCACGTCGGCGCGTGAAGCGGATCCGGACGCGCAGCATGCGCTGCGTCGGTGACGCGGCCTGATCGGCAGTCTGTGCCGCAGTGAAGTCCAGCACCACATCACGGCCCGCCTCGGGCCAGACGGCTTCCGTGAAGGCGCGCTCCACCGTTCTGACCAGCGACTCCCACGCCTTCACACCGCGCAATTGAAAAGGCGCCGGCCGGCTGATGCCTGTGGGTGCCAGCAAACGACGCGCCGCCGGGTTGGCGGCTCGCACACGACCCATGCGGTCCACCACCAACACACCGTCTTGCATTTCTTCAATCACCAAACGGTTCAACTGGGCTTGCTGGCGCGCCATTTCCAGACTGCCTTTGGAGTTGAGCTGCTCGCGTATCAAGCGGCTGGCCAGCTCGCCGGCCAGCAACGCGACGCCGAACATGCCCATGCCGACCAAACCCGCCTCGGCCATCAAAGCGGCTGTTTCGGCCCCGCCCAACACGTTCAACCAAGCCACGCTGAGCAAGCTGATCGCCACGATTGCAGCAGTTGCCAAAGCCTGAACGCGCGGCGTGATCATGCCGGCCATCAAAACCGGCAACACCAACAAAGCCACGTAGTTGAAGCCGGACGAACGCGACACCAAATGCAATGCGGTGAAGCAGACAATGTCTGCCCCGATCGTGCTGAGCCACTGCGGACCGCCCATGCGCAGCATCGCGTTCGGCTCGGCTTGAGGCGGCTGACGCAGGCTCGGCAGGGCGGGCCACTCAGGCAACCAGCGTGGCAACCAGCGTGGCAACCAGCGCGGCCACCAGCGCGGCAGCCACCACATGCTCAGCGCCAAGGCGGCGTAAAGCGCGCACAACATCGCGACCCACAGCGGCGGGCGCACGCCAAAGCCCCACGCCACCGCCTGCACAACCAGCAACGCCACTCCCACTGCGGCTCGAGCACCCAAAAATACGCGGTAGATGCGCTGAAACGCGCCCGGTTCTTTCGGAGCAGTTGGGGCACCGCTCGACACGCCGTCGCGCGACATGAAAAGCGAGTCGCTCGGCATCTGCGAATCGCGCGACCACGTGGCGCCGTCGGGGGCTGTGGCGTCGCCGTCCCACTGGGTTTCGACCGGTTCGGCGTCAGAACTCGGAGCCGTGTCGCCAAACCAGGGTTGATGGAGTGAGCGCGCTTCTCGGCGGCTTGCGCGCCTGTCTTTTTGGCGACGCTCGCTCGACGTCAAAGCGGATGGGCCAGCTCGAACGCGCGGCGATGTGCCGCATCGCAAAAAACGCCGCCGCGTCCGGGCAAGCTTTCGCCCAACGGCAACAGCACGCCACAGTGCGCGCAGGCCAACAGTGGCTCGTTTTCGGTTTGTTCGCTGCGTTCTCCATGCCCGCTCTCAGCACGTGCGCCGCCCTGGCCTGAGGGCTTGCCATCAGGCTTCGCGTCGACCTTGCGCGAGCCGCCACGGCCCAGTTTGGCAATGAACAGCACGGCAATCACGATGGCAATCAACAGCAGGTATTTCATGCTGTGGCGACCTTGTGCAAAACCACTTCCATCACAAAGCGCGAACCGACATAAGCCAGCAACAGCAAACCCGCACCGGTGTAGAGCCAACGCGTGGCCTGCGGACCACGCCAACCGAATGCGCGCCGTCCGCCAAGCAACGCGGCAAACACGCACCAGCCCAATAAGGAGAAAACCGTTTTGTGATCCCAACGCCACGGCGACGCGTACCACGCACCCAATAGCAAGGCCACGCTGAGCACCACAAAGCCGGCCCACACAAACTGAAACGTCAGGCGCTCTAAACGCATCAAGGGCATGCCAGCCGCCGCGCTCGAACTTGCACCCAAATTACCCGCCGGGCCACCCAAACTGGCGACACTCACGTTCATCGGACGCATGCCGCGCATGCGTTGATCGGCTCGGCTCAGCATGGCCGCGTGCAACACCGCCGCGCCGAACAGGCCGTAAGACGCGATGCCCAAGACCCAGTGCAACGGTATCCATGCTGACGCCAGTTGCGGCCTGTTTTCGCCTGGAAACAAGGTGGCCAACAGCACCGCAGCACCGCCCAAGACCGCCAAACTGCGACGCACGCCGATCATGGGCAAAAAGCGGCTCTCCAGCATGTAGACGCCGATCACCAGCCACAGCGTGACCGACAGTGCGGGCGCAAATCCGAATCGTGCGCCGGTGCTGCCCAAGCCGACGCCGGCGGCGTCCATGGCGATGCTCACGCCGTGCGAAATCCAGCCTATCAAAAGCGGCATTCGAAGCTTCGCCGGCGCGGCGCTGGGCATCAGTGCCACCGCTGCGTATGCGACGAAGGCAATCAGGCTTTGCAGCAACAAAGGTGCACTGATGGCGGCGTGATCGGCGCCAAAAAGTCCAAAAGTTAAACTCATCGCCACAGTGTACTTTCGCGACCCCGTTAGTTCGAGGGCCGCCACGCCCATGGCATCGACCCTCACCAACCGCCTGAGTCAGCTCGTAAAAACGATGCGTGGCCAGGCCCGCATCACCGAAGACAACGTGCAAGAAATGATGCGCGAAGTGCGCATGGCACTGTTGGAAGCCGACGTGGCCTTGCCAGTCGTGCGCGACTTCATAGCGCGCGTCAAAGAAAAAGCCTTGGGTGCAGAAGTGGTGGGCTCTTTATCACCGGGCCAAGCGCTGGTGGGCATCGTCAACCGCGAGCTGATCGCCACGATGTCGGGCAACGACATTGGCGGCGCGGGTGGCAAAGACTCAGACATCAATTTGGCGGCCCAACCGCCGGCCGTGATCTTGATGGCAGGCCTGCAAGGCGCGGGGAAAACCACCACCACCGCCAAGCTGGCCAAACACCTGATCGAGAAGCGCAAAAAGAAGGTGCTTACGGTGTCGGCCGACGTGTACCGCCCCGCCGCGATCGAGCAATTGAAGGTCGTTACGCAGCAAGCGGGCGCGCAGTGGTTTGCCTCCAGCGCCACCGACAAGCCAGTCGATATCGCGCTGGCAGCCCTCGATTACGCGCGCAAACATTACTTCGATGTGCTGCTGGTTGACACCGCTGGCCGGCTGGCGATTGACGAGGCGTTGATGGCCGAGATCAGCGCGCTGCACGCGGTGCTCAAGCCCGTGGAGACGCTGTTCGTGGTCGACGCGATGCAGGGCCAGGACGCGGTCAACACCGCCAAGGCGTTCAAAGAAGCGCTGCCTCTGACCGGCATCGTGCTGACCAAGATGGACGGTGACTCACGCGGCGGCGCAGCGCTGTCGGTGCGTCAAATCACAGGCGCGCCCATCAAGTTTGCGGGCACCAGCGAGAAGATCGACGGGCTCGAGGTGTTCGATGCCGAACGCCATGCGGGCCGCGTGCTGGGCATGGGCGACATCCTGGCGCTGGTCGAGCAAGTCACGCAGGGCGTGGACGTGGCGGCTGCGCAAAAGCTGGCGGACAAGGTCAAGGCCGGAACGGCATTCGATTTGAATGACTTCTTGTCGCAGATTTCGCAGATGAAAAAGATGGGCGGACTGGCCGGCTTGATGGACAAATTGCCCACGCAAATGACTGCCAAAGCGGGCGCGGTGGACATGGACAAAGCCGAGCGCGATGTGCGCCGCATGGAAGGCATTATTTGCTCCATGACCGCGCTGGAGCGGCGCAAGCCCGACCTCATCAAAGCCACCCGCAAGCGCCGCATTGCCGCCGGTGCAGGCGTGCAAGTGCAAGAGGTCAACCGCATGCTCAATCAGTTTGAGCAGATGCGCGACATG
>JBBRGA010000048.1:0-22148 GCA_038241115.1 Burkholderiales bacterium
CGAGTTGCAGGCTGACCTGCGCCGCGCTGCTGGCAACGCCCGGCTGTCAATCGAGAGTCGCGCTCATCTGCAAGACAGCCTGTCGCAAATCACAGAAGCGCTGCGCGCCTCGATGGTTCGCAGTTGATTCAGTTCTTGACGTTGGATGTGCGTTTGCCGGTAATCACAACGCGCTCCAACTGATAAATCGGCATCGCCTTGGCGGCAGATTGAGGCGCCGTTTGGGTGATGCTGGGGTCCTGCATGGAGTTCGCGGCCAACGCCAAAGTGGCGGTGGTCACGACGGCAAAGAAGGCGGCGAGGGCGGTGAGACGGCTGATCATGGTGGGCTCCTTTTGGGTCAAGTTGCGTGTTGAAACTGAGGTTCAAAATTCAATTCGCTGGATGCTATGAAGTGAACTTTAGGAGCCGAACTCAAGTCGTCAAAGCAGCTTGCGACGAAACGCCTTCAAGGGCCGATGAACTGCGATAAAGCCGGTGTGGACCCGCTTCAAGAAGCTGCACTTTTCCAAAGCCAAGCAGCGCCGCGCACGCCCGAAGAGTCGCCGTGCAGGCTTCTCACCAGCGTTGTGCGCACTGGGTCTTTGCCGGCTGAGGCGGAGGAGCCACAGAAAACATGCCGGCCCCAGCGCCGTGGCACGTTGACCGTCAACCGTTCGAGTTGCGACACCCCGCCGCCCAGCACGATGACATGTGGGTCCAGCACGTTGATGACGCTCGCCAGAGCGCGCGCCAGGCGGGACTCATAGCGCTGCAGGGTCGCTTCACAGTCGGCGTCGCCTTGAGCAGCACGCGTCGCGATGGTCTGCGCTGTCAGGCCTGCGCCTGTGGCTGCTTCATGGTCGCGTGCCAAAGCAGGGCCGCTGAGCCAGGCTTCGATGCACCCTTGCTGACCGCAGTAGCAGGCCCAACCCGGCTGCTCGCCGGCATCTGGCCACGGCAGCGGGTTGTGGCCCCATTCGCCGGCCAGGCTGTTGGGGCCGTTGAGCACCGCGCCGTTGACGACCACGCCCGCGCCCACACCGGTTCCCAGGATGGCAGCAAACACGACTTCTGCGCCCACGCCTGCGCCGTCGGTCGCCTCAGACAGGGCGAGGCAATTGGCGTCGTTGGCGATGCGTACGGGGCGCTCCAGCAATGCGATCAAGTCGCGCTCCAGCGGCTTGCCGTTCAGGCACTGCGAGTTGCAGTTTTTCATCACGCCTGCGTGCGTGAGCACGCCGGGAGTTCCCACACCGACGCGATGAGCGCGTTGACCGGTGGCTTTTTCAGCTCGAGCTATCAGATTGGCGATGCTCGCCAGCGTTGCGTCGTAGTTGCCACTGAGTGTGGGGCTACGCTGCCGCCACAGCGTGTGACCCGAAGCATCCAGAACCACTGCCTCGATCTTGGTGCCGCCGAGGTCCACCCCAAAGGCGAGCCCGACGCCGGTCAAGATGCGGCGCTGGTCGGGTTTGTGGTCGATGGCGCTTTGGTTGCTACAGCGGTTGTCAAACCAAGTGGTTCGGTGCGCAACATCAGCCACGCCAAGGCAGAGCCGCTGACCAGCGGGCTCAAGCGCTGGCGCACCATCGCGTGATAACTGTTCAGCCATGCCAACTCGTCGTTGCGCATCAGCCGCAGGTCAATGCAGCGCGTGTCGATGGGGCACAACGTGAGCGTCTCAAACTCCAAGAAGTCACCGAACACACCGTGCTCTGGCGTGTCCAACGCAGTGTTCATCACCAAATTTTCAATACGGATGCCCCATTGCCCGGGTCGATACAGGCCTGGTTCAATGCTGGTGACCATGCCCGGCTCCATGGCCATGTGCGGCTCGGTGATGGCTTTGGAGATGCTTTGCGGACCCTCGTGCACATTCAAAAAATAGCCCACGCCGTGCCCGGTGCCGTGACCGTAGTCGAGACCGTGTTCCCACAGCGGCGCGCGCGCAATGGCGTCCAGCATCGGCGATAAAGTGCCGCGCGGAAAACGGGTGCGGCTCAAAGCCAGCGTGCCTTTCAAGACCATGGTGTAGTCGCGCTTGTGCGCGTCGCTGATGTGCCCGATGGGCCAGACGCGAGTGATGTCGGTGGTGCCGCCCAGGTACTGGCCGCCGGAGTCAATGAGCAACAAGCCGTTGCCTTCAATGACCGCATGCGATTCGGGCGTTGCGTGGTAGTGCGGCATGGCGCCATTGGCGTTGAAAGCCGCGATGGTGCCGAAGCTGAGGCCTTTGAAGCCGGGGCGCTTGGCGCGCGCGGCGCTGAGTTTCTCGTCGACGGTAATTTCGGAAATTCGCTCTTTGCCCAGCGCGCTTTCGAACCAAGCGTAAAACTCGCACATGGCCGCGCCGTCTTGCGCCATGGATTCGCGGATGTGCGCTGCGTCAACAGCAGATTTACGGCTTTTGAACAAAGTGCTGGGGTTGATGGCCTCAATGACCCGCACAGTGGTCGGCACTGTTTGACGCAAACCCAAAGTGACGCGGCGCGGGTCGATCAGCAGGGCCGAGTTCGAGGGCAGGGCTGCGATGGCTGCGGCGGCCAGCGCATAGGGCTGCAGTTGCACGCCGTCAGCCAGCAGCACTTTGGCCAACTCATCCGATATTTTGTTGTCCGCCACAAACAGCGTGGTGCCGTGAGCGTCGATCAACGCGTGCGCCAAAAAAACCGGGTTGTAGCTGACGTCGGCGCCGCGCAGGTTGAACAGCCATGCGATGTCGTCCACGCTGGAAATCGCGTGGTGGCTGGCGCCTTGCGACATAAATGAGTCTCGAACTGCCGTTAGCTTAGACGCTCTGTCTTGCGAAGCTTGCGGTGCGCAGTGCTCGTACACCAAACCCGAAGGCAAGCCGGGTCGCTCGGGCCACACCAGTTCCAACACGTCAAAGTCGGTGCGAAGGCTGATGCCTGCCGCGTCCAGTGCGCGTTGCAGTTGCTGTGCCGAGCCCAAGCCCAAGACGCTTCCGTCCACGCCCACAGTGGCGCCGCGCTTCACGTGCGCTGCGAGCCAGTCCATGTGATGAGCCGCCGTGCCTGTGGGTATTTTCACCAGCGCGCAGCCGCTGCCCGCCAACTCGGTTTCGGCTTGCGTCCAGTAGCGGCTGTCGGCAAAAACAGCAGCTTCGTCTTGCGTGACGACCAACGTTCCCATGGATCCGGTGAAGCCCGACAGCCACTGCCGGCCTTGCCAGCGTTCGGGCAAATACTCCGACAAATGTGGGTCGCTCGACGGGACCAAAACGGCTGCGAGGCCTTGCAGCTTCAGGGCATCTTGAACACGCTCGATGCGCAGGCGATAGGGTGAAGTGCGGGTGTCCATAGGGTAATTCTCGGCAGTCTGTGTGGCGTGATTTTAGGAGCGGGCGAGCATGTAGGCGTGCTGCGGATGGCATCATGCCGCCTCGCCAGAATATTGCACCAAGCACCATGAATTCACGATCTTTCTCTCGTCACTCAGGGCGGTTTTGGTTGTTCAGCAGCCTGTTTGTCACGGCGCTGCTTCAGCCGTTGCAGACGAATGCCCAGAAAGTCAAAGAGCCCAAAGAAACGGGCAAACAGGCCGTGAAAGAAGGCAGCTTCGGCAAAGGCAAAGCCACAGGCCCTTTGCTGACCCGAGCCCAATTGCGCGAATGCATGGCTCAGCAAGAGCGCATGCGCGTCATGACGGAAGAGGCTGTGAGCTTGCAGACGCAATTCAATGCTGAGAAAGCTGATTTGGCTCAGCAGGGCGCCAATTTGAAAGACGAACTGGCGGTGCTGGACCGTACCAACGCGCAGTCGGTCGAGCAGTACAACGCCAAAGCGGCCGCTCGCGACAAAGCCATCGACACGTTTGAAGCGGCCACCGATGCGTACAACAAGCGCGTGAAGCGCTTGACCATGGAGCGCGAGATTTTCGTCAGCGGCTGCGAGAACCGCCGCTACGACGAGAAAGACGAAATCGCCATTCAGCAAGGCAAGTAGGAGTTCCTCCTTGGCGTGCTTGCGTCGCTGTATCGGCCTTGAGCCCTTACGCTTCTGCCACCTGTAAAACCAGCTTGCCAAAGTTTTCGCCGTTGAACAGCTTCAGCAAAGTCTCTGGGAAGGTGTTCAGGCCAATGACCACGTCTTCTTTGGACTTCATGCGGCCGTCTTTCAGGTACCCCGCCATCTCGGCCACCGCAAGGTGGTATCGGTCGGCGTAGTCGAACACCACGATGCCCTCCATACGGGCGCGGTTGACCAGCAGTGACAAGTAGTTGGCGGGGCCTTTGACGGCCATGGTGTTGTTGTACTGGCTGATCGCACCGCAAACAACGATGCGCGCGCGCAGATTGATGCGCGCCAGCACGGCGTCCAAGATGTCGCCGCCGACGTTGTCGAAGTACACGTCTACGCCTTTTGCGCAATGCTGCTTTAAGCCTTCTCGAACGGCGTCCCAGCGCGTGACACCTTCCGGTGCCGAAGCTTTGTAGTCGATGCAGGCATCGAAGCCCAATTCGTTCACGACCCAGTCGCATTTGGCTTTGCCGCCGGCAATACCCACCACGCGGCAGCCCTTGATCTTTGCCATTTGACCGACTGTTTGCCCCACTGCGCCCGCCGCACCCGACACCACCACTGTTTCGCCTGGTTTAGGCTGGCCAACGTCCATCAAACCGAAGTAACCGGTCATGCCGGGCATTCCCAATACATTGAGCCACTGAGTCAGCGAGCCAACGCTCAGATCAATTTTGATCAGTCCACTTCGCTTGATTTGCGCGGCCGGGATCAAACAGTATTCTTGAACGCCGAGGCCTGCGTTGACATGGTCGCCGATCGCAAAAGCCGAGTTTTTTGACGCCACGACGACGCCCACGCCACCGGCGCGCATGACCTCTGCGATGCCTACCGCAGGGATGTAGCTTTTGCCTTCGTTCATCCAACCGCGCATCGCCGGATCAAGCGACAAAGCCAGTGTTTTGACCAATACGCCGCCGTCTTCCAGTTCACTGATCGGCTCAGAAGTGAAGTTCCAATTCGCACGTGTGGGCAGGCCCACAGGCCTAGAAGCCAGCCGGATTTGGTGATTGGTGAGCTTGGTGGTGCTGGTCATGTTGATCCTCGTTTTCGAAAGAAACATGCTAGCGGCGCTGCAGCAGCGCCGGTTACGCGCAGGTGACATGCAGTGTGTAGACCAAAACTTCGCCACATCGGAACTGACGTCATGAAATTGAATCTGCCGATCCTGCGCTGATTGACGCTGGCCACTGCGCGTTCTCGCGTTGTGTGGCGCCATCTTCAGCGTGACCGCTTGGGGTCAAAAACAGCGCCAGTGCAAAGCGTGCCGCTGGTGGATGTGCAGCGCTACGCGGGACAGTGGTTTGGGCAAACACGGTTGCCCAAATTTCTTCCAGTCAGGCTGTTTGGGCGATGTGGTGGTGAATTACCGCGTTCAAGACGATGCGTCGATTGAGGTGGTGAACCGCTGTCAGGCAGCCAACGGCAAAGTGAGCCAAGTGCAAGGTCGCGCTGTGGCTGCCGAAGGTGACACGACCAATGCACGCTTGAAAGTAAGTTTCTTGTTCCGCTGGTTGCAGTGGGTGCCTTTTAGTCAAGGCAACGATTGGGTCGTGATGCTCGACAGCGATTACCGCTATGCCGCGGTCAGCGGGCCATCGCTTAAGTATTTGTGGGTGTTGTCCCGCGTCCCGGTGCTGGACAACGCAACGTATGACTTTGTCACGGTCGGGTTGAAGCTAAAAGGCTATCCGGTTGCGGATCTGGTTCGCACATCGCTACGGCCATGAAAAAGCTGCCGCAGTCGCAAAGTCCGAAGTGAGGATGCCGATTTGTAAAGCCCATAAAAAAACGCAGCCGAAGCTGCGTTTTCGTCAAAGCTTTGAAGCTCTGAATTACAGCGGACGAATGTTCGCAGCTTGCAGGCCTTTTTGGCCTTGTTTGACTTCGAATTCCACCTTTTGGTTTTCCAAGAGGGTCTTGAAGCCTGAGCCCGTGATGTCACGGAAGTGAGCGAACAGGTCAGCGCCGCCCGCGTCTTGAGCGATGAAGCCGTAGCCCTTGCTCTCGTTGAACCACTTCACGGTACCGGTTTGCGTCGTCATGGACGTTTCCTAACAAAGTAATTAATGCGCAGCACATGCTGTGCATCCAGAGACACTCAAGAGACGTTATTCGGGGTTTTCTAACGAATCCGTCTTGGAACCAAGGCGGGGTAGTAAAAGATCACTCACAACCACAGTCTTGCGTATATCTGTGCCTGTAATG
This sequence comes from Burkholderiales bacterium, assembly GCA_038241115.1. Lineage (GTDB taxonomy): Bacteria > Pseudomonadota > Gammaproteobacteria > Burkholderiales > Burkholderiaceae_C > JANYJJ01. The sequence goes on from JBBRGA010000048.1 coordinate 6,231, forward strand.
TAGCGCATGTTGGAGCTTGTCCAAACGCTCCATCGTTGTTCAAGATGTTGGCAGAAGTAAATAAGTCCATTTTGCGTAGGCGGCATGAGGCGGCTGCGCGTTTGCTAAGGAGTAAAACTCATGGAGAAACATATGAATGCGAAACAAGGCATGTTCGGGTTGCTCTTGGGTGCTTGTTTGAGCGCGAGCGCTTTCGGTCAAACCAGTGTCAATGTGAGCATTGACGGGCAAGTCGCCCCTGGCGTCTACGGTCGAATCAACATTGGCAGTGGGCCTGTGCCCATCTTGGTTTATCCGCAGCCCGTGGTGATTTACCAGCCGGTCCGACCGGTCCAAGCCTCGCCTATTTATCTGAGCGTTCCGCCGGGGCATGCGAAAAATTGGCGCAAGCATTGCGGTCGTTACAACGCCTGCGGCCAGCAGGTTTACTTTGTTCGGACTGCAGAGTACGAGTCGGGTTACCGAGAGGATCGCGGCCACAAAGACAAAAAAGAAAAGAAAGAGAAGCACGGCGGCGGCAATGGCAAGGACCGCGACTGACCACCACTCCAAACCGCATTAACGCGTTGACGAGGCACAGCGGAGCAAGCCGCAATAATCTGACCTGGGAGCAACTCGCTTCGCCGCTCAGAGAAGATGACCATGAAGACCCGTGCCGCAGTGGCTTGGAAAGCAGGTGCCCCGCTCACCATCGAAAATCTTGACCTCGAAGGCCCCAAAGCAGGCGAGGTTTTAGTAGAAATCAAAGCCACAGGCGTTTGTCACACGGACTACTACACGCTTTCTGGCGCTGATCCGGAGGGCCTGTTCCCCGCAGTGTTGGGGCACGAAGGTGCGGGTGTCGTGGTGGACGTCGGTCCGGGTGTGACCACACTGAAGCGCGACGACCACGTTATTCCGCTGTACACGCCCGAATGTCGCCAATGTAAGTTTTGCCTGTCGCGTAAAACCAATCTGTGCCAGCAAATTCGCAGTACACAGGGCAAGGGCTTGATGCCCGACGCGACCAGCCGCTTCAGCTTGAACGGCCAGCCCATATTGCATTACATGGGCACCAGCACCTTCAGCAACTACATCGTCGTTCCCGAAATTGCACTGGCCAAAATTCGCAAAGACGCGCCGTTTGATGTGGTTTGCTACATCGGTTGCGGCGTCACCACTGGCGTCGGGGCGGTGATCTTTTCTGCCAAGGTCGAGGCAGGTGCAAACGTGGTGGTGTTTGGTCTGGGTGGTATCGGATTGAACGTGATTCAAGCAGCCAAGATGGTCGGTGCCGACAAGATCATTGGCGTTGATTTAAACCCGGCCCGCGAAGCCATGGCGCGCAAATTCGGCATGACAGATTTCATCAATCCCTCCACCGCTGCCAACGTGGTGGAAGCCATCGTTCAGCTCACAGACGGTGGGGCTGACTACAGCTTTGAATGCATCGGCAACACCACCACCATGCGCCAAGCGTTGGAGTGCACGCACAAGGGCTGGGGCCGTAGTTTGATCATCGGCGTGGCGGCGGCAGGCGCCGAAATCAGCACACGACCTTTTCAATTGGTGACCGGTCGCAAATGGGAAGGCTCAGCGTTTGGCGGCGCACGTGGCCGCACCGATGTTCCAAAAATTGTCGATTGGTACATGGAGGGCAAGATCAACATCGACGACCTCATCACTCACCGCTTGAAGCTCGAAGACATCAATCACGGCTTTGATTTGATGAAGCGCGGCGAGTCGATCCGTTCAGTGGTGATTTTTTGATGGAGTTGCTGAGTCAGCACGCCAGCTGCGGCGGTGCGCAGAGGTTTTATCGACACCACTCGGAAGTGATCGGTCTGCCCATGAACTTTGGCGTTTTCGTGCCGCCGCAGGCGCAAGTACGTCCAGTGCCGGTGCTGTTTTTCTTGGCTGGTTTGACATGCGATCACGAAACCTTTGCCATCAAAGCAGGTGCCCAACGGTTTGCCGCGGAACACGGTTTGATTTTGGTCACGCCTGACACGAGCCCTCGAGCCACTGGTGTCGCCAATGCCGACGCGGCATGGGATTTTGGCCATGCCGCGAGCTTCTATCTGGACGCGACCGAAGCGCCCTGGGCTCAGCACTGGCGCATGGGCACTTATGTGAACGCCGAATTGCGCGCCTTGGTACTTTCCAACTTTCCGGCCCGCGCTGACCGTGTCGGTATTTTTGGACACTCGATGGGAGGGCACGGCGCCTTGACATTGGCGCTGAAAAAGCCCGGCGCTTACCAAAGCGTGTCGGCCCTTGCACCCATTGCGGCGCCGATGCGATGCCCTTGGGGCGTGAAAGCGTTCACCGGATACTTGGGCGACAACCCCGCTTTATGGGCTGCGCACGACGCCACTGAATTGATAAAGGCCGGTGTGCGAATCCCGCCATTGCTGATCGATCAGGGCCTGACGGACAAATTTCTGTCGGAGCAACTGTGCCCTGATTTATTCGAGGCCGCATGTGGCCAAGGCGGGCAAGCGCTGACGCTACGCAGGCATGACGGTTACGACCACGGGTACTACTTTGTTGCCAGCTTTATGGGAGATCACATTGCTCACCACGCATCGTTCTTAAATGCGGATGACTGAAGCGGCTTTGCTGGCCCTGCGCCATCGACAAGCACTGGAGGGTCGAAAATGCAGCGCGATCAAGCTACGACAATCTGGCACATGCAAACCATCGACTTTCAACTTCGCGGCGAATTCATTCCGCTTGATGCTTTGCTCAAAGCAACCGGCTTGGCGCCCAGCGGCGGCTTCGCCAAAGGCATGGTGGCAGACGGAAAAGTACAGGTCAACGGCCAAATGGAGCTCCGTAAGACCTGCAAACTTCGAGCGGGCCAAATGGTCAGCGTTGCGGCAGTGCGGATAAAAATTTTGCCAGCGCCGAGTACAGACAGCGCCGTCTCATTTGTTGATTGATTGAACTGAAATTCGGGGAGTGAGGCTATTTTGCCTGGCAGCTTGTATAAGTTGCGGCTTGGTTCCTTTTCCGGCCCGCTGCAGTTTTTACTGAGTCAACTTTTTTTGCATCACGCAAATTTTTCTCGATGAATCTTTTTCCACCCTTTGTGCCTTGTTCTGAGCTGACATCCGCACTGCAGTCGAAAGGGCATGCCGTTTTATCGCCAGCATCGGTCAGCGAGTTGACGTCCATACCGCTGACTGAATTGATGGCGCTGAATCCTTCTTGGAATGACCTGCTCCCCGACGCCTACTTGCGCGACGGAGGTCGCTATCGCAAGCGCCGCCACACCTGCTTGGTGGTGGACGGCGGGGCAGTTCGAACCGTAAAACATCGCGCGCACTGGCAGCCGGTGGAATACAACGCCTTGCACGGTGGTCTGGAGCGATGGTTTGAGCCCATGAACGTCGCGGTCGTGGCCGAGCCAGCGTGGGCGCCGATGCTCCTCGCCCTGGCGGATGCGTGCAGTCAACTGAAGGGTACCCAACCATGGTTTGTCGAGGCGCACCAATTTCGCATAGACACCACTGACGGCATAGGCCGCCCCACGCCTGAGGGTGCGCACCGCGACGGTGTCGACTTTGTGGTGGTGGCCTTGGTCGCCCGAGAAAACGTGAAGGGCGGAGAAACGCGGGTGTTTGACGCCGACGGCCCTGACGGCATTCGCTTCACGATGACTCAGCCGTGGACTCTGCTGATGCTGGACGACGCACGAGTGATTCACGAGACCACGCCCATACAACCGCAGGGAACCTCTGGTGGGCACCGCGACACGCTGGTGCTGACCTTCAGGGCGGGTGGATTTCAAGGACCAAAACCGGTTTGATTGGACCTTCGGGCCTCTTGCTGGCCGACGCTCGTCGGCGCGGAAGACGCTCCAACACGCAATGTCTGCATTTCGTCGCAAGACGCTCGCGAAGTCGGCACAACACTCCGACACTGACTCCATCGACACAGCAAATGCGGTGTTGAAACCCAAGTGATACCGGAGTCCAACATGAACGCAGCCACCCTGAACCGTCTTGTCAAATCAGCTTCGCTGATTGGCTCTGCAGCCATCGTTGCCGCTGGCGCGGGCCTCATCAACATGCACGCAACCCCAGTCTCGAAGCTGCCCGTTTCCGAACTGCCTCGTATGGTGGTGACTGCCCAACGTCAGACCATTGTTGAGCTGCCTCGTGTGGTGGTGACGGGTCACCGCATCATTCACGTCGATGCTGAAGTTGCTCAGCGCAGTGCAAGCAAACCCGCGAGCCGCGGCTGAACCCAATTTATCCAGCGCGCCTAAAAAGGCGCCTGTGAATCGAATTGCAAATTCTCGCCAGTCGATGGGTGAACCAGACGCAAAGAAGTGGCGTGCAACAAAAGCCGCGACGACAGGGCTGTGACTTTGGGTGGCGCGTAAAGGGAGTCGCCCCAAATGGGGTGACCCATTTCACGCAAGTGGACGCGCAGCTGATGAGAGCGGCCAGTGACTGGCTCCAGCATCAATACGCTGCTGTTTTGAGCGGGGCTCCGCGCTATCACGCTGTAACGGGTCAATGACGGTTTACCGTTGACGACGTCTACTTTTTGCCTCGGTCGGTTAGGCCAATCTGTGAGCAATGGCCAGTTGATTTCACCCTTTTCATCCGCAACACAACCGTCAACCACCGCCACGTAGCGCTTGCTGATGGTGCGCCGCTCAAACGCCATGCTCAGTTGGCGCTGCACCTCGATTCCGCGCGCAAACAGCATCAGCCCCGAAGTTGCCATGTCCAGACGGTGCACTACCCGCGCATCGTCGTAGACCGCTTGAACTCTTGAGGCGGCGCAGTCTTGCTTGTCTGCGCCGCGTCCGGGAACTGACAGCAAACCGGAAGGTTTGCACACCACCAGCAGAGATGCGTCTGCATGAACGAACGACAGCAACTCGCACGCTGCATCAGCGCTCCAAGAAGTCATTCCCTTACCAATAAAAAGGGCCGCCGAAGCGACCCTGTTGAATCATCAAAAGCCACTAGATCACTGATTTTGCTCGATGCCCGCAATGGCCCAAGAGCGGCTGTCGTCTTGGGGCTTGACCAAATGCCAGACCTCGTCGAACGAAGCCGACGCTGAATCTTTTTCTTCGCGGATCATGCCGTGGAAGCGCACACTGACAATTTGGCGGTCTGCTTCCGTGGCCACATCCAGCACTTGCGCCTCAACGCTGACCACGTCAGTTTCTTGCTTGGCGGTGCCGCGCTCTTGCAGCTCAAGGCGGACCGAGGCGAACATCTCTGGTGTGGTGAAGTTGCGCAGGTCATTCAAATCGGCTGCATCGTTTGCGGTTTGCATGCGGATGAAAATCATCTTTGCAATCCGCTCGAAGCCGGGTGAGTCAAAGTCGGCTGGGACGTGATTTCGCGTGGCAGCGTTGACGGCTGGTATGGCGTCCAAAGTGGCGGACGAAGGGATCTGGAATGGAGTGACATTGGATGTCTGCTCAGCGGTTCGCAGCATGCTGTTTTGCGCTGGGTTATTGGGCGCATTCACTCGTTCGTCGACGAATGCGTTTGTGCGGCCAGAAGCGCCCATGCCCGCCAATGCCGGCTTCGGACCGCCCAATGCACCACCGAATGCGCCACCGAATGCACCAGCAGATGCACCAGCAGATGCTCCACCCGAATTCGCACGAAAGCGCTTTATCAAGAAGCCGATGACGAAGGCAGCTACCAAGGCAACCAACGCCATGGTCAAGAAGTTAGCGAATGCGGCGCCCATCCCCAGGTGGCTCATCAGCGCTGCGATGCCCAAACCAGCTGCCAGGCCCGCCAAGGGCCCCATCCAGTTTCGCTTCGGGGCCGCCGCTGCTGCACCGGCAGCGGCAGGAGCCGCAGCTGCGGCAGGCGCTGCTGGTTTGGCTGGCACGGCGTCGGGTGCCGATTTCGCAGGCATGTTCCGCTGCATCCCAGATGAGCTGCCACCACCAAGACGCTTCGCGTCAGCGGTCAAAGGCGCCAAAGCGGTCGCGGCAGCAACCAACAACGCGGAGATAAAAAATTTGTTCATTTGTAATCCTTACAGAAGCTGACAGATTCAACGTGATCGTAGTGTGTCATGGACAAACGCTGTTCACGCATGCCCCCACAAGATATGGGGTGGCGTCGGTGTCACTTCAAGATTCCAGTTCGCCAATCGAGCGATCGGTGAAACTTGCGGGCGGTTCAATTCGATCCTGCGCTGACCTGACACACTGACATGAGCAAAGCCTTCACCCGAGAACTTGAAGTTGACAACGAGGATGAAGCTTCGACGCCGTTGCCCGCATTGCCCAACGGAGTCAAAAACTACATCACCCCGCAAGGCTTTGTGCGGTTGCGCATGGAGCTCATGAACTTGCTTGACGTCGAGCGGCCCAAAGTCGTCGACGTGGTGTCTTGGGCGGCGAAAAACGGTGACCGATCTGAAAACGGGGACTATCTCTATGGCAAGAAGCGTTTGCGTGAAATCGACCGGCGCATTTACTTTTTGACCAAGCGATTGGAGCTGGCCGAAGTGGTGGACCCCAGCGTTCACTTTGGCCGCGACCAAGTTTTTTTCGGTGCGACCGTCACCTACGAAGACAGATCTGGTGCCCAGACCACCATCACCATCAAAGGCGTGGACGAATTTGATTCATCGGCCGGTGAGGTGAGTTGGATCGCGCCCACAGCCCGAGCGCTGCTGCAATCTAAAGTTGGCGACGAAGTGAATGTGATGACCCCGGGCGGGCAGCAACAGCTTGACGTTATTGCGGTGAGATATCCGCAGCCAGTTAAAACCTGAAGCGACGGTTTTGAGCCGTTGCTTTGACTGTCAGCGTTGCAAATTCAAGGCTTGACGCGGGCCACACGCAGCGCGGCTCGCGAACGCTTTAGCTGCCTTATGACTTCGGCCAAATGCAAACGGTCGCGTACGCTGAGCAGCAGCGTGAGCTCGGTGGACTCCCTCGCGGCCTCAGCGCCCATGTCAATGTGGGTGATGTCGGCTTCTGCGCGCGCCACGGCTGCGGCAACTTCGGCAAGCACACCTTTTCCGTTTTTTAGAAGCACGGCAACGGCGGATTCAAACGGGCGGACGGGTTGCTCTGACCAATCGACCGTCATCCAACGTTCGCTGTCGCGCTCCATCAGCCGTTTGCCTATCTTGCAATCAGCGGTGTGCACCACCAAGCCTTCGCCCCGGCCCAGATAGCCCAAGATCTCATCGCCGGGAATTGGGCGGCAGCAATGTGCTAATTGCACGCTGGCACCTTCGCTGCCGTCAATCATCACCAGGCCCTGTGCGGACGTGTGGGCATCCGCCCCGTAGCGGCCCAAAGTCAGCGTGAGCGCATCGGGCTTTGTGCCTTTGTCAGCGAGCAAACGCGCCAATCGCTTGGCGACGATGGTGGCTATCTTGCGGCCCAGACCGAGGTCGGTCATCAATTCAGCGCGGTTTCGATTGCCGCTCCAGCGTATCAACAGCTGCCAGACGCCCAAGCCGTTGGTTGCTTCCGTGCTGTCGTCCGCCGGCATCAGCAAGCCTTCGGCCCGCATCGCCTGAGCGAGCATTTTTTCGCCCAAATCTTGAGACTCTTCTTGCTCCATTGTCTTCAGGTAGTGGCGAATTTTGGAGCGAGCTCGTCCAGTGCGCACGAAGTTCAACCACGCAGGATTTGGTTTGGCACCGGGCGCGGTGATGACTTCCACCACGTCGCCGCTGCGCAACTCGGTACGCAATGCCACCGGCTCACTGTTGACCTTGGCCGCAACGCAACGGTCACCCACGTCGGAGTGAATTGCGTAGGCAAAGTCCACAGTGGTGGCCCCTTTGGGCAAGGCCAAAATCTTGCTTTTCGGCGTAAACACATACACCGCATCGGGGAAGAGGTCGATCTTGATGTGCTCTAGAAATTCGCCCGAGTCGTGGGTGTCGTCTTGTATGTCGATCAGAGATTGCAACCACATGGCACCCAGACGCTGCGCCTCTGGATTGCTGCCGGTCTGGGCGCCAGGCTGCCCCTTGGTTTTGTACATCCAATGCGCTGCGATGCCTTTTTCGGCCACCGCATTCATGGATTCGGTGCGAATTTGAAACTCCACCGCGGTCCCAAGTGGACTGACCAAAGTGGTGTGCAGTGACTGATAGCCGTTGGCTTTGGGAATGGCAATGTAGTCTTTGAAGCGACCCGGCAGCGGCTTGTAAAGTTGATGCAAAACACCCATGGCCACATAGCATTCGCTCAGGGTTGACACAACGATTCGAAAGCCAAAAATATCGCTGACCTGGGCAAAGCTCAGATGCTTCTCGCGCATCTTTGCGTAAATGGAAAACAAGGTTTTTTCGCGGCCATGCACCTGCACTGGCAACTTGGCGTGACCGAAGCTTTTTTCAACTTCGCGCTGGATGCGATCAACGATGTCGCGCCGGTATCCGCGCGCTTTCAGAACTGCTTTGGTCAGGGCGGCGTGACGCCAGGGCCGTATGTTTTCGAACGACAGTTCCTGCAACTCGCGGTAGGTCTGGTTCAGGCCTAAACGGTGCGCAATGGGCGCGTAGATGTCGAGTGTTTCTCGCGCCACCCGCACGCGCTTGGTGGTCGCCACGGCGTCCATCGTGCGCATGTTGTGCAGGCGGTCGGCCAGCTTGATAAGGATCACGCGCACATCGCGCGACATGGCCAGCAGCATTTTGCGAAAACTCTCCGCCTGCGATTCTTCGCGCGTCGAGAACTGCAGTTTGTCGAGTTTGGTCAGGCCGTCCACTAAGTCCGCGGTCGGCGCGCCGAAGCGCTCTATCAGCTCCATCTTCGTGATGCCGCAGTCTTCCATGGCGTCGTGCATCAGCGCAGCCATGATGGCTTGCGCGTCGAGCTTCCATTCAGCACACAAGCCTGCAACTGCAATTGGATGTGTGATGTAGGGCTCGCCGCTGCTGCGGAACTGCCCTAAATGCGCTTCGTCGGCAAAGCGGTAAGCGTCGCGTACGCGCTTGATGTCAGCGGCGTCCAGATAATCTAGTTTGATTGTCAGTGCGGCAAAAGAGGCTGCTGCTGCATCGGAGTTTGGTTTGGCAATCTGAGTGCGCTTGCCGGCGCGTGCGGCATTCGCCGAAGCGCTGCCTGCAGCGCCACGTTTTTCTTTGGCAGAACTGCCACTTTCAGACAAATTACCCATGCATCGAATTTATCGTGAATTCCATGATGCTGCGTCGATCTCAGCGCGGGCATGGTTGGATTGAAGGCCAAAAAAAACGGTCCCGTGGGACCGTTTTTTTCGCTTGTTGTAGGGTTCAGATCGGTACTTTGCGCAACATCTCGATCCCGACTTCGCCAGCCGCAATTTCACGCAATGCGGTCACTCCGGGCTTGTTTTTCGTTTCAATTTTGGGCGCATGGCCTTGGCTGAGCATGCGCGCACGGTAGGTTGCAGCAAGAACCAGTTGAAAGCGGTTCGGAATTCGGTCTAGGCAGTCTTCAACGGTGATGCGGGCCATGCGGCGCTCCTGGAATATTGCGGGGAACTGACCCGAATCAGGAAGGTCAGTTTTGCTGCGTCAGATTGAGGGCGCTGAAAACAGCGGGCTTGCTTCGAAGCTGGGCCACGTATTTAAGCCTCTGCGAATGAACTACCGTTTTCAGGTCAAACACCGCAGATTCGAACAGAGCGTTGATTATAACGAAGTCAAAGTGTCGGGCCTGCGCCACCTCTACCCGTGCATTGTTCAGTCGCTTGGCGATGACTTCGGGTCGGTCTTCACCACGCCGATTCAAGCGCTGCGCCAGTTCCTCCCAGCTGGGAGGAAGGATGAAAACCAGCACCGCGTTTGGAAAAAGTTTTTTGATTTGCAGAGCACCTTGCCAATCAATTTCCAGCACCACATCTTCACCACCGGCCACGCGTTCTTCGATCGCTTCGCGCGAAGTACCGTAGAGATGGCCGTGAACCTCGGCCCACTCGAAAAAGTCGCCAGCTGCGATTTTTGCTTTGAACGTGTCCAGGTCGATGAAGTGATATTCCCGGCCTTCTTTTTCTTGGCCGCGCGGCTCGCGTGTGGTGTGCGAGATTGACACCACCAAATGCGAGTCGATTTGCAGCAAGGCCTTGACCAAGCTCGATTTCCCGGCCCCGCTCGGGGCCGCGACGACGAAGAGATTGCCGGGATAGTCCATCGGCCAGATTATCGATGTGCCAAAGCATTTGTCAGCGTGATTTTCGGGCTTCCGGTTTCAAGAACCGGCTTTCAAGCGGCAACTTGACCGATCTCAAAGTTGGCCATTTTTTCCAAGGCCTTGACCATGCCCGAGTGATCCCAGGCGGCACCGCCATGGGCTGCGCAGGAGTTGAACAACTCTTGGGCAGTCGCGGTGTTCGGAAGTGCCACGCCGAGTTCGCGTGCGGTGCTGAGTGCCAAATTCAAATCCTTTTGGTGCAACCCAATCCGAAAGCCGGGCGCGAAAGTGCGTTTGATCATGCGCTCGCCGTGCACCTCCAAAATTCTTGATGCGGCAAACCCGCCCATAAGGGCTTGCCTGACTTTGGCTGGATCGGCTCCCGCTTTGGCCGCAAACAAAAGCGCTTCGGCGACGGCTTCGATGTTCAATGCCACGATGATTTGATTGGCTACTTTGGCTGTTTGGCCATCACCGTTGCCGCCTACCAGGGTGATGTTCTTGCCCATCAACTCGAACAGAGGCTTCAGGCGCGTGAATACGCTTTCGTCGCCGCCCACCATGATGGAAAGCGTGGCGTTCTTGGCTCCCACTTCACCACCCGACACGGGCGCATCCAGGTAGTCACAACCCAGCGCGTTGATTTGCTTGGCGAACTGCTTGGTGGCCAGCGGCGAGATTGAACTCATGTCCACCACCACCTTGCCTGGTTTCAAGCCACCGCTCACGCCGGTGTCGCCGAAAAGCACACGCTCGACATCGGGTGTGTCGGGCAGCATCGTAAAGATGATGTCGGCGCGTTCGGCCACGCCTTTGGCCGTGGTGCACTGCGTCGCGCTGCTGCTTGCGATGAGCTCGGGTACTTTGCTGCGGGTGTGAACGAACAGTTGATGGCCCGCTTTGATCAGGTGAGCGGCCATGGGCGCACCCATGATGCCGAGGCCTATGAAGCCGATCTTGAGTGGCGTGGGATTCAGTTCGTTGGTCATGTCTTCATCCAGTTCAATCCAGCTTCGGTGGTGGTCGTGGGTTTGTATTCGCAGCCGATCGAACCGGTGTAGCCAATGCGGTCAAGGTGCTTGAACAAGAACGGGTAATTGATCTCGCCGGTACCGGGTTCGTGGCGGCCGGGGTTGTCGGCGAGTTGGATGTGACCGATCCGCGACAGGTACTTCTCGACGGTGGCCGCCAACTCACCTTCCATGCGCTGTGCGTGATAGATGTCGTACTGAACGAAGGCGTTGGGGGCACCTACCTCGTCGAGCAAGTCCACGGCCTGCGCGGTTCGGTTCAAGTAAAACCCTGGAATGTCATAACGGTTGATGGGCTCGATGAGCAGTCGCAAACCTTCGGCTTGTAGCGCGGCCGCGGCGAATTTCAGGTTACCGACCAAGGTGCTGCGAAGCACTGCTTCGGGCACACCGGCGGGCACCTTGCCGGCCAGGCAGTTCAACTGCTTCACGCCCAAAGCTTTGGCGTATCCGATGGCCAATTGCACGCCGGCCTTGAATTCATCTACGCGCTTCGGATCGCAAGCCAGGCCGCGGTCGCCTGCATCCCAGTTGCCCGCGGGCAGGTTGTGAAGCACCAGCGTGAGTTGGTGAGCGTCTAGCTTTTGCCTGATTTCTTCGGCTTCATACGCGTACGGAAATAAAAACTCGACGGCTTTGAAGCCTGCCTTGGCGGCGCGTTCGAAGCGATCCAGAAAGGGCACTTCGGTGAACAGCATGGTGAGGTTGGCGGCGAATATCGGCATGGTGATTTTTAATCCAATGGATTGGTTTGGCTGGGGGCACCGTGCGTGCGCTGCCGCTCGTGTCACCGGGCGAGGTCTTCAGATCACGGCCTCCTTCTTTACCTTGAAGCGGCGCACCCACGGTGCAAACTTGGCGCAAACACGGCGCCCTTGCTGGCGACTTGTTGGCGCTGACGATTGTCAGTCGAGCAGGCCCGCCAGTTCCAGGCCTTTGACGCCTTCTGGGTGGCGGCAATCGATGTCTTCAAACTCGTTGACCTTGTCGATCTCGGTACCCATCGCGATATTGGTCACCTTCTCCAAAATAATCTCGACCACCACCGGCACGCGATGCTCAGCTGCCAGCGCGCGTGCTTGCTTCAAGGCATCTTGAATCTTGCTCGGGTCTTTGACGCGAAGCGCTTTGCAGCCCAAGCCTTCGACCACGGCCACGTGGTCGATGCCGTAACTGCGTAAATTGTCTTCAGACTCCGGAACGTTGATGTTGTCAAACGCCAACTGCACGCAAAAGTCCATCTCGAATCCGCGTTGACTTTGGCGAATCAGGCCGAGGTAAGAGTTGTTGACCAGCACATGCACGTAGGGCAGATTGAACTGAGCGCCGACTGCCAGTTCTTCCATCAGGAATTGAAAGTCATAGTCGCCGGTGACTGCCACCACCGTGCGTGATGGGTCGGCGGCGACCACGCCCAGCGCTGCGGGCATCGACCATCCAAGCGGCCCTGCCTGGCCACAATTGATCCACTGGCGCGGACCATAAATCTGCAAAAACTGCCCCGCAGCAATTTGGCTTAAACCAATGTTGCTGACGAATATGGTGTCGCGTGGAAAGGCTTGATTGATCTCTTCGTATACGCGCTGCGGCTTGATGGGCACGTTGTCGTAATGTGTTTTGCGGTGCATCAAGCGCTTGCGCTCGGCGCAGCGGTGGGCCCAGTCGCTGCGGTCGGGCAGCGTGCCCAGGGCCTTGCGCTCGCGCGCTGCGAGCACAAACAATTCCAGTGCAGCCTTGGCGTCTGAAACGATGCCGTAGTCGGGCGTGAACACACGGCCGATTTGAGTGGGTTCGATGTCGATGTGAACAAAGGTTCGCCCTTTGCAGTACACCTCGGTCGAGCCAGTGTGGCGGTTGGCCCAGCGGTTGCCGATGCCCATCACAAAATCGCTCGCCAGCATGGTGGCGTTGCCGTAGCGGTGGCTCGTTTGCAGACCCACCATGCCAGCCATCAGCGGGTGGTCGTCAGGGATGCTGCCCCAGCCCATGAGCGTGGGGATGACCGGCACGCCGGTCAGCTCTGCCAGCTCCACCAACAAATTGCTGGCGTCTGCGTTGATGATGCCGCCGCCGGCCACGATCAGCGGGCGCTCAGCGTTGCACAACATGTCGAGCGCCTTGTCGATTTGCTTGCGTGTGGCGGCAGGCTTGTAGACCGGCAGCGGCTCGTAGGTGTCGATGTCGAACTCGATTTCAGCCATTTGCACATCAAACGGCAGGTCGAGAAGCACAGGGCCCGGACGCCCCGAACGCATCATGTGAAATGCCTGTTGGAAGGCGCGTGGCAGCTGCCCCGGCTCGCGCACGGTGTAGCTCCATTTGGTCACGGGTTTCGAGATCGACTCGATGTCAACCGCTTGAAAATCTTCCTTGTGCAAGCGGGCGCGTGGCGCCTGGCCGGTGATGCACAAAATAGGAATGCTGTCGGCTATCGCCGAATACAAGCCGGTGATCATGTCGGTACCGCCAGGCCCCGAGGTTCCGATGCACACGCCGATGTTGCCTGCTGCAGCTCGGGTGTAACCCTCTGCCATGTGTGACGCAGCCTCAACGTGGCGAGCCAGGATGTGGGCGATGGATTGCCGCTCTCGCAGCGCCGCGTACAGCGGGTTGATGGCCGCGCCCGGTACCCCAAAAGCTTGTGTGATGCCTTCTTTTTCCATCACCAGCACGGCGGCCATGGCGGCCTTCATCTTTGCCATTGAGAGTCTCCTGTCGGGGTTGTGTTGATCTGGCCAAGATGGTCGCGGTCGTCGGTGTTTTTCGGAAGCCCTGCACGGTGCATTACGCTTATTCCATTTCGGAATGAAAACAAAGGAGTTCGCTGTGGACCGGATTCAAGCCGTCAGACTGTTCATCCGCGTGGTCGACCTGGGCTCGTTCAGCAAAGCGGCCGCCGACGTTGGCATCGGCCAGCCGTCAGCGACCAAACTGGTGGCGCAGCTGGAGGCCAAGTTGGGTTCACGCTTGCTGCACCGTTCTACGCACGGCGTGACGCCCACCGAGATTGGCGCGCTGTATTACGACAAGTGCAAGCTCATCGCCCACCATGTAGACGAGGCCGAAACCGTGGCCAGCCTGTTGCAGTCGCAGGTGCAAGGCGACTTGCGCATCAACACCTCGGTGGCGTTTGGGCGGCGCGTGCTGGTGCCGCTGGTGATGCGCTTCATGCGCGCCAACCCCAAGCTGCACATCGAACTGAGTTTCGACGACCGCTACATGAACCTGGTCGAGCACGGCATTGACGTCGCCATCCGCATGGGGCGTCTGGCTGACAGCAGTTTGGGAGCCTCTTACCTCGGTCTGAACCCGTGGACGGTGGTGGCTTCGGCAGACTATTTGGCAGCGCGTGGAACGCCGTTGACGCCCGCCGACATGGAGGGGCACGACGCGTTGATTTACAGCACGGTCCAGGGCGATGCGCGCTGGCAATTCAGCGGCACGCTCGAGGTGAGACGCGGTGGTGGAAAAAACGCCGGGAGGAAAAAAAGCGAGTTGCAGTCGGTGCTGGTGCGCGGCCCGCTGCGCTCGAACAACCTGTCGGCGCTGTTGGCCGCCGCGCGCGGCGGCATGGGCGTTGCCGCGTTGCCGGCCTACGTGGCGTTTGATTCACTGCGCAGCGGCGCCGTGCAAGCAGTGCTCACCGATTGGGCCTTGCCCGTGCAGGAAATTCACGCGGTCTTCCCATCTCCCCGCCTGGTGCCCGCCAAAGTCAGCGGCTTCGTGGCCTGGTTGCAAGCCGAGCTGAGTGATCAGTGGTGGATGCAGGAAGCTTGAATGACGGCTGCTGGCCATTCCGACAGTCACTTGACGTTCTGTGCCTGAACTTCGAGAGCGAAGCCCAGTGCTTGTCGTGCCTTGATATTTCGTTGGCCTCGGCCCAAGGACCCCGCTCCGAACCCACACCAAACGCCACATGGCGGATACGCAGCGCGCGCGAAGATCGCTTGTTGGCAGAGTTCGCAGCGCTATCACGGTAGTCGAACTCGTTGAACACACAACGGTTTTATTGCGCCGTTGCAGTGCCGATTGTCAACAGGTCGGCCGTTAGCCAGATCACTCTGCCTGCCAAGGGACAGGTGCCTGCGAAAGGCAGCGCTCCGGCGTCTCATCGATCCCCAACTTCTCCGGCGGGCGTTAGAGATTGACGTCAAACATCGGCCGAACTGCGATGCACTGCATAAGTTTCTCGCGCCAATCTATCCTTTCGTGCGGGGGGGTGTCCATCCTCGATCGCGACAAAGTTTTGCCGACGCAAAAACGGATTAATGGAGGATCGGCCTACCGACCGTACCCGAGCGATTTCAACCCGTCGGGTGAGCCACAAGCTGCTCGCACCGCGCCGCATCAATCGGGTGACCTGCAGCGCGAAAACGGGCTGCGGCCGACGCGAAGCGCTCCGCGGCCGACTCTGCTGCCGTGCTGGCGCCCCGAGCCGCCGCGATGTGCCCGCGCACCTCGTCATGCGCGGCATACCAGGCCGGCAGGCGCATCACCACATTGGCCAGGTAGGCGCTTTGCTCCTCGTGCTTGTCGGCCAGTTCCAGTTCGCCAGCGCGCGCGGCGGCAATCGCTGCGGGCACCGCAAAAGTGATGCGGCAGCCCGGGCAGGTTTCGAGCGGGCCGCGCACCGAGACGCTGGCGTCTTCCATCACATGCAGCGCGGCTGCGGGGTCGTCGGCGTACAGGTTGATGCGAGTGCCGTAGATGCGGTCGAGCAGATGGAAGCCGATGTCGGTCTGGCGCGCCACGTCCAGCGCTTCG
>JBBRGA010000049.1:0-21995 GCA_038241115.1 Burkholderiales bacterium
ACGATTGATTTTTTCATTGCAACTATCTCCTGGGTTGAACAAAAGAGGTCCCGATCAAGGGGATCCGATTAAAGAGCTGATCAGGCCAAACCCCCTCATCGGAAGTTGCCGTATTGCACCAGACCACTGCAGCTCTGGCAAAGCATTGCGAAGTGAAAAAGGCTTTTTGTTGTCTTGGTACAACGCGGCGCAAGGTGACGCCGAATGGACATCACGGCGTCTGGGGAAGACGACAGCCATAAACTAGAAGTAATTGGAGACCTATGAACCGCCCTGCCCTGAGCCCCATCGATACCTTCTTGGCGTCTGTTGACGCTGGCCTGCGCACCTTGTCCGGCACCGCACTAGGAACGCGGGCTTGTCCTGGCGTGCCTGGCCCGGACTCAAAACCCGAACCACTGAGCGCGGCAGACAAAAAGTTGTCAGGCGCACTGATGCGGGTCAATCACGTCGGCGAGGTTTGTGCACAGGCTCTTTATCAAGCGCAAGCGCTGGGCACGAGTGACCCGGCTTTGAAACAGAAACTATTGCTGGCGGCGCAAGAGGAAACCGATCACTTGGCCTGGACGCAGCAGCGTTTGGACGAACTCGGTGCGCACCCAAGCTGGTTGAACCCGATTTGGTATGCGGGCTCATTTGCAATTGGCTACGCTGCGGCGCGGGTCGGCGATGCTGTCAGCCTGGGTTTCGTGGTGGAAACCGAAAATCAGGTCGAGCGCCATTTAGACAGCCACCTCGACAGGCTGCCAGCCGCTGACGCCGCGTCACGCGCCATCGTCAACCAGATGAAAGCGGACGAGGCGCGCCACGCTCGCGACGCACAAGCCATGGGCGCTCAAGCCTTGCCAGCGCCAGCCCGATGGCTGATGCGCGGCGCCGCCAAAGTCATGACGACCACGGCGCACTACGTTTGATTCAACGCGCGCTTTCAGGCAGCGCGCAACTCAAACGAGGTTGTGATGACAGCGGTCTTGGCCAACATGATGCTCGCCGAGCAGTACTTTTCATGTGACATCTGAACTGCCCGTTGGACCGCGGCTTCGGTCAACTGCTTGCCGCTGACCACGAAGTGCATGTGGATGCTGGTGAACACTTTGGGGTCCACCGGGCTGCGCTCAGACGTCAGCTTGACCTGGCAGCCGGTGACGTCATGGCGCCCTCGCTTGAGTATCAAAACGACGTCGTAGGCTGTGCAACCTCCGGTGCCCGCCAAGACGGTTTCCATGGGACGCGGTGCCAAGTTGCGCCCGCCGCCGTCGGGCGCACCGTCCATGTTGATGAAGTGGCCGCTGCCGGTCTCGGCGACAAATGCCATCCCGGTGTCGGGGAGCCAGTTGATAGTGCAGTCCATGATGAGTTTTGTTGGGGTTGAGTTGACGGAGCGATTTGAGACGGGCGCGGAACTTGCTGCAACGAAACGGACAGAATTCAAATCAGGCCACCTGCACCTTTCAGGGAGCTGTGCGGTTTGAATTTCGGTATTTATGTTGCACCGCAACATAAATACCGATACGATGAATGCCAATGAACCTAAGGCGATTTTGCGCGCGAATGGCTCGCAAAACCCAACGATTGTCTCCTCCACCCCTCCAGGTGGATTCAACCCAAGGCAGCGATGCCTTGGGTTTTTTTACGCCCTGAACACCGACGTCGTACTATGCGGCCCGCCCAAAATTAGTCGCTCCTGGAGACACGCATGCCCGGCCTCGGACGCAAAGCGAACACGCTGAAATCAAAGTCGACAACCCGGGTGACTGACCCGACTGACTTGACACTTGGCGACTATCTGCAAAAGATCTTGACGGCGCGGGTCTACGACGTGGCCATTGAGACGGCGTTGGAACCTGCCAAAAACCTTTCAAAGCGAATCGCAAATCACGTGCTTCTCAAGCGCGAAGACACCCAACCCGTGTTCAGCTTCAAGCTGCGCGGTGCGTACAACAAGATGTCGCGCCTGTCGCCTGAACAAATGCGGCGCGGCGTCATTTGCGCTTCGGCGGGCAACCATGCGCAGGGCGTGGCACTGGCCGCACAACGTTTGGGGTGCAAGGCTTTGATCGTGATGCCGGTGACGACGCCTCAACTGAAGGTGTCTGCTGTGAAGGCACTTGGCGGCACTGCCGTTCTGCACGGCGACAGTTACTCCGACGCCTTTGAGCGCGCGCTCGAGTTGCAAACCGAGCACGACCTGACCTTCGTGCATCCCTTCGACGATCCAGATGTGATCGCCGGCCAGGGCACGATCGCCATGGAAATATTGCGTCAGCATCAAGGGCCGATAGATGCTGTGTTTGTGGCCATTGGCGGCGGCGGCTTGATCTCTGGGGTGGCGGCTTACATCAAGGCGGTGCGTCCCGAGATTCAGGTCATCGGCGTGCAAACCACCGACTCCGACGCGATGTTGCGATCGGTGCGCAGCGGCAGGCGCGTGACGCTGGCCGACGTGGGTCTGTTCGCAGATGGAACCGCGGTGAAGACGGTTGGTGTCGAAACTTTCCGCCTGGCGCGCCAGTGGGTCGATGACTTTGTCGTGGTCGACACCGACGCCGTCTGCGCGGCCATCAAAGACGTGTTCCAAGACACCCGATGCGTACTGGAACCATCGGGCGCGATGGGCGTGGCAGCCATCAAGCAGTATGTGCAAACTCACGGCTGCAAAGGAAAAACCTTTGTTGCCATCACCTGCGGCGCCAACATGAATTTCGACCGATTGCGCTTTGTCGCTGACCGGGCTGAGGTTGGTGAACAGCGCGAAGCCGTGTTTGCGGTGACGATTCCCGAAGCCCGCGGCAGCTTCAAGCGTTTTTGCGAATTGATTGGCCCCAGAGCAGTCACCGAGTTCAACTACCGCATTTCAGATTCAAAGCAAGCACATGTTTTTGTGGGGCTGGCGATCAATGACGCAGGCGAGGCGCAAAAGCTGGCGCGTAAATTCACGCGTCAAGGCTTCCAGGCCCTGGATTTGACCGACGACGAACTCGCCAAACAGCACGTGCGTCACATGGTCGGCGGGCGCAGCGAGTTGGCGCTGGACGAGCGGCTGTTCCGCTTTGTGTTCCCCGAGCGACCTGGAGCTTTGATGCGGTTTTTGTCCAGCATGCATCCCAGCTGGAACATCAGTTTGTTTCACTACCGCAATCAGGGAGCCGACTACGGTCGCATCTTGGTGGGCATCCAGGTGCCCAACTCGGACAAACAAGCCTTCAAGGCATTCCTCGCGGAGCTGGCTTATCCCTGCGTGGATGAGACCGACAACCCGGCCTACCGCTTGTTTTTGCGTTGATCCAAAAGTGGGGATTTTTTGTGACTTATTCGCCACTTTGACGCTTTAAGATCAGCTCACGTTTTGCATTTGGCAAGGCGCCCCTCACCGAATTGAGCTCAGGCCTATGTCCGTCAACCGCTCGCTGATTTCGCCGACAGCCAACCCCGTACTTGAGCAAGCTTTGCGCGAGAAGCTTCAGCGGCGCAGCGAGACGACGGGCGATCTCGGCGAGCTAGAGCCCTTGGCGGTGCGCTTGGGTTTGATACAAAACACCCTGAAGCCGCGCTTTCGCGAACCTCAAATCGTGGTGTTCGCTACCGATCACGGAATGGCGGTCGAGGGCATCAGCGAGCCCACCACGCAGACCACGGTCAAGGCAGTTCATGCGCTGCTGACTTCTCAACTGCCGTTGTCGGTTTTCGCACGCATCCAAGGGCTGGCGCTGTCGGTGGTGGACTGCGGCTTGGCCGACTCGCTGCAACCGCATGCGCGGCTGCTGGCACGCAAGATTGCCCACGGCACCCGCAATGCGCGTGTCACCTCGGCGATGTCGTTGGATCAGGCGCACGCCGCCATTCGGGCGGGCATGGAAATCGCCGACGCCCTGCCGGGAAATGCCCTGGCGTGCGCGGGAATGGGTCTGGGATCGCACGAGAGCGCCTCGCTGGTGCTGAGTCGCCTCACCGGGATCACGCTCGGCGAATTGCTCATTTCCGGTCCGCTGATGTCGCAGGAAGACTTGGCCCGCAAGCTGGGCGTGATGCAGGGCGCACAGGCGCGCCACAGGGACATCACCGACCCGGTCGAAGTGCTGGCCGCTTTTGGTGGCTTTGAGATGGCCATGATGGTGGGGGTAATGCTGGTGGCAGGCAGCAAACGCCATGTGATGGTCATCGACGGAATGGCAGCGTGTGCCGCGCTCATGGTGGCGTCGCGCATTGCGCCAGCAGTGACCGATTACTGTGTTTTCAGCCGAAGCCACGCGCACCCTGGCTTGGACCATGCGCTGGCTTTGTTCAGTGCTTCAGCGCTGCTGGAACTCGGCATGCAAAGCATCGACGGCACGGGTGCCACGCTGGCGTGGCCTCTCATCGTCAGCGCAGCAGCCTTGCTGACCGAAGTCGCAGAAGGCGAAGACCCTGGTCCTACGAGACCCGACGAACTGGCAGCCGCAGCAGAGCAGGAACGGGCAGAACGAGCAGAACGAGCAGAACGAGCGGAACGAGCAGAGAGGGCCGAGAAAGCAGACGCCGATGGTTTCGCATCTTCGAGGTCACCGCAGTCAGATGCCTCGACGTTGTTGCCCATTGCAGAGGCTCACACAGAACCGCTCTTGACTGGAAATTCAGCTGCTTCATCAGCTTCTGTTGCCTGAGCAGTTCAGGCTCGTGGGCCGGCTTGCATTCAGCCTTCGAACCGCTCTCGAGAAATAGTTTTATTGAGCCGAGAACTGACTGCCCTGCATCGTTGCTGGAGGCGCTTGTGGAGTGGGAACCTGCTGCATGCCGTCTTGCGGCTTACCCGCCTGCGACGCGGGGTTGAACGGCAAACCGCGCGGAGCGATTCCCATCGTTGCGGGAACCGCATTGATTCCTGAACCAGCCGTCCCGCCTGCCGTCGCGGTGCCTGGAGCAGGAAAACCACCCATCGCTTGAGCCCCCATGACGGGCGGAAGGCTGCCGGTATTGGGCGCCGCCAGCGGTGGCATTTCAAGCACCACCGGCGCTTTGCCCGGCCCGATGCCGATAGAGGCGGTTCGCAGGCTCACGGCTTGCAGCGTCGAATCACCTTCTATGCGGCTGCCCACACTGAAGGCACGCGGGGGTTTGCCGTCGACAGAAATCAGAGCCACGCCTTGATTGGATGCCGACTTTGCAGATGATTTAGGCGCCATCACGCCGGTGAGTTTCAAACGCGTACTGAGTTCAGAAACCGGAGCGGCAGCCTCTGCTGCACTGGCTTCTTTCGGTGTGCTGCCGAGCAGTCGCGCCACATCGCCGACAACTGCGCCCGAGTCACCGACCGACACAGCATGTGCAGGCATGGCGGGTGACGCGACGAACAAGCGCAACGCCCAAAACATGACGCTGCCCGCCACGACGGCCCAAGCGACAAATGCAAACATGCGTGGCTTCATGCGGCCATTATGATTCAGTCACCCTTTTTCCCGGCCATCGCGCCTTGCGCCAACATGTCAGCAATGCAACACAGCGATCGATATTTCGGCGGCCAAAGAATCAGCGGCCGAATCCTCCGACTGCGAATTCTCTGCAACCCGACCAAGCGTTTGACTCGCGGCTTCACGCTGATTGAACTGATGGTGGTGCTGGTCATCATCGGCGTGCTGGCGGCGCTGATCGTGCCGAATGTGCTGGACCGCGCCGACGACGCGCGAGTCACGGCGGCGCGCACCGACGTGAACAACCTCATGCAAGCACTCAAGCTGTACAAGCTCGACAACCAGCGTTTCCCAAGCGCCGAACAAGGCCTGCTGGCACTGACCGCCAAGCCCACTGCGGGCACCATTCCACCCAACTGGAAGCCCTACCTCGATAAATTGCCCAACGATCCGTGGGGTCGCCCTTACCAGTTTGCCAATCCTGGCGTGAAGGGTGAGATCGACGTTTTCAGCTACGGCGCCGACGGCGTGGTGGGCGGCGAAGGCAAGAACGCCGAAGTGGGTTCTTGGCAATAAGTGTGAAAACCACGGCGGCAACTGTTGCTCATGGCGCGGCTGAACGAGTCGCACAGCACACTGCCAAAGCAAGCTCCGCAGTTGCCAAGCAGCAGGGCTTCACGATGATCGAATTGCTGATCGTCGTGGCCTTGATTGCAATGGCTTCAGGTTTGGTGACCTTCGCGTTGCGCGACCCTGCTGCCACTCGCCTGGAACAGGAGGCCGCGCGATTGACGGCCCTGCTGGAGTCGGCACGGGCTGAGGCGCGCGCTTCCGGCCTGAAGGTAATTTGGGAACCCGTCAGTGCTGAAAGCAGCGGCAATGCTGAACGCGATTTTCGCTTTGTCGGGTTGCCTGCGTCCACGCAGATGCCCACGCGATGGATCGGCCCCGGCGTGGTGGCCGACGTGGTGGGTTCACGCATCATCTTGCTCGGACCCGAACCCATCATTGGCGCCCAACGCATCCTGCTGAGGCTGGACAACCAGCGCCTCAGCCTGGTCACCGACGGCATGGGGCCGTTCAATGTTGCCAGCGAAACGCCCTGAGATGCACGGCGGAGCCAGTCACCGAACCACAGCCGGTTTCACGCTGATAGAAGTACTTGTGGCGCTGGCCATCGTCGCGGTGACGTTGGGTGCCGGCATCAAGGCAGCCGGTGCGCTGAGCAACAACGCAGTGCGGTTGGCCGAGGTCAGCGAGGCGCAGTGGTGCGCTGACAACCAGCTCACAGGCTTGAAATTGTCCAAGCAATATCCGGGCATTGGTGACTCTGATTTCACGTGCGAACAAATGGGCTTGACCTACAGCGGCAAGCTCATCGTCAGGCCCACACCCAACCCCAACTTCCGGCGCGTCGATGCGCAAATCGCCAACCCGGCCGGCGAAATGGTCATCACCTTGTCGACCGTTCTGGCGCGCTATTGATGGCCCGGCAACCAGCCCAAAGGCACGGCGGCTTTACGCTGGTTGAGGTGCTTGTTGCCTTGATGGTGATGGCGCTGATGGCGGCCATGGCGTGGCAAGGTGTGGACGGCGTGGTGCGCTCACGCAACGACAGCCAGACACGGCTCGAACAGACCCTCAGGCTGAACACTGTGGTGGCGCAGTGGGAACAAGATCTGGGTTGGATTCAAGACACCGGTGCCGCGCCGGGCTTGCAGTTTGACGGCGTCAGTTTGCGCATGACGCGCAGCACGGCAGGCGGCATGCAAGTGGTGGTGTGGTCGCTGCGCCCCGCCTCTTTGACTGGCACGAATTCAAGCAGCGCCACCAGCCCAACACCCACAGGCGAGGTACTGCAACGATGGGCAGGCCCGGTGGTGACGAGCAAAAACGAATTGCAGGAACAGTGGTTTCGCAGCCTTCAATTTTTAGGCTCTGAGCCGGGGCAACTCTCCGCCCTGAGCGGCCTGTCGAGGTGGGAGGTTTATTTCTTTCAGGGTAATGCCTGGGCCAATGCGCAGTCCACCGGCAACAGCGCTGGCAACGGATCGAACACCAACATCGGCTCACAAGCCTTGCCCACTGGCGTGCGTCTGGTTTTGACGTTCGCCGAGGGCAGCGGCAACACCGGCGCTTTGACGCGCGACACCGCCTTGGGGCCGCACTGACCATGCACAACCATTTGCGGCCTCAACAGCGCGGTGCCGCGCTGCTCATCGCGATGATCATCCTCACGCTGATTGCGACTCTGGCCAGCTCGATGGTGTGGCAACAGTGGCGCGCCGTGCAAGTGGAAGCCGCCGAGCGCGCCCGCGTGCAATCGGCGTGGATCTTGATGGGCGCACTCGACTGGGCGCGTCTGATCTTGCGCGAAGACGCCAGAGCAGGCGGGGCCGATCATTTGGGTGAGCCGTGGGCCACACCGCTGGCGGAGGCGCGACTGTCCACCTTTTTGGCGGCCGACCCCAACAACACGGACGACGGACCCGAGGCGTTTTTGTCGGGCAGCATCGCCGACGCGCAGTCGCGCTACAACCTTCGCAACTTGGCAGATCCAAACACCGGCAAGGTGTTGCCGGCCGAGCAGGCGATCCTGGTGCGCCTTTTTGAGTCGATCTCGGTTTCGTCGGACGTGGCCATGCGCATTGCCAAGCAGCTCAACAGCGCGACCAGCTTGGTCAACCCCGCCGTCAATTCGCCTCTGCCGCCCGAATCCGTCTCTGAATTGACCTGGCTGGGAGTTGACGAGGCCACGGTTCAGCTCATTCAGCCTTATGTGGTGATGCTGCCCATACGCACGCCTGTCAACCTCAACACCGCCTCTGCTCAAGTGCTGGCCGCGGTGATCGACAAATTGGATCTAGGCGGCGCTGAGCGTTTGGTGCAGGCACGCCAACGCAATCCATTTCGAAGCGTGCTCGAAGCCCAAAACGTACTGGGCGCCAATTTTTTGCTCAGCCCCGACCGGGTCGGCGTCAATTCCAGTTTTTTTGAGCTGGCCGGGCGCCTGCGCTTGGGCGACCGCGTTCTGGAAGAGCAGTCGATGGTTCAGCGACGCGGTTTGGATGTCGTCACGTTTCAGAGACGTCGTGTGAATTTGCGAGATTCGGCAGCGACCGGAGGCTGATGAAAGCGCGCGAGGTCTCGCCAGCAAGTTCGCCCAAGGTGAGGCACATGGACGTGTGCTCGGACTTCCTCCCGGTCGGGCGGTTCGCCGCATGTTGCGGGGTGCACTGGGTCCTGCGAACTGACATGTGCTTACCCGCTATCTCTGGGCGAAACCTTTGTCGGCCTACCTACAATGAACTGCGCGCTTTTGGTGCTCGCATCCCCAGCACTTGACTTGTCCCCACCATGTCGTTTTTGATTGTTCGGATTGCCGCCAGATCGCGGTTGCATGCACGCAGTCAGGGCGCGGGCGTGGCTGCGGGCATCGCTTCTTCTGCCGCTGACCGCCCCGGCGCGGGCAGCGAATACACCTACGCCCTCAGCCCTGACGGCTTGGTACTGCAAGGCCAAGGCCACTGTGCGGCGTCTCTGTTGCCGAAGGCCGACACCGTGATCGCCGTGTTGGCAGACGCCGATGTGAGCTGGCACCGCATCACGCTTCCCAAAGCGCCAGCCGCACGATTGCGCGCGGCCATCACCGGTGTGATCGAAGAAGGCTTGCTAGACGAAGCCGAAGCCACGCATCTGGCCGTCGCACCGCAGGCCAGTGCCGGCGAGCCGACATGGATCGCGGCTGTCAATAAAGCGTGGCTGGTAGATGAGTTGGCCGCGCTCGAGAAGGCCGATGTATTCGTTGACCGCATCGCGCCGTCGTCATGGCCCGACGATCCACCCACCGGCCATTTCAGCGCTGACAACAGCGCCGACGCGGACGCCACGGCCAGTTCTGTGTTCATGGGCACGGTGTCGCTGACTTGGAGTCACCCCGACGGCGTAGCCACCATGGGCTTGCAAGGTGGTTTGGCACGCTCGGTGCTCAGGCCCGAAGTCACCGCAGGTGCGCGTTTCAGCGCATCGCCAGACGCCGCTTTGGCGGCCGAGCAGTGGCTGGGCGCTCCGGTCAACGTGATGTCTGCGTCGCTGCGTGCCTTGCAGGCGTCGCGAACGCTCTGGGATTTGCGTCAGTTTGATTTGGCGCGACGCAACCGGGGCACTCGGGCGCTGCGCGACTCGTTGAAAAAGTTCTTCAGCCCCGGCTGGCGGCCGGTCAGATTCGGCTTGATCGCGGTGGTCGTGTTCAACGTGCTGGGCTTGAACCTGTGGGCTTGGCACCAGGAATCACAAATGTCCGAACGCCGGATTGCCATGACCAAGGTGCTGCAAACCACTTTTCCGCAAGTGCGTGCAGTGCTCGACGCGCCGTTGCAAATGCAGCGTGAAGTGCAGACGTTGCGCGCGGCCGCCGGAAAGCCCAGCGACACCGATCTGGAACCCATGCTCCAGGCCGCAGCGTCAGCCTGGCCGGCCGATCGGCCGCCCATCGACGCCATGAGCTTCGAGGCAGGTCGACTCACACTGCCAGGCACCGGCTGGACCGACGCCCAAATCGTCGAATTTCGCGGCCGTTTGCGCCCTGGCGGTTGGACAGTGGACAGCAGCGGCGGCAAATTGACATTGACGCGTACCGTGGTGGCCGGGGGTGCGCTTTGAGCGGCCTGCTGAAAACCGCCGGTCCTGCGCGAAGCACGGGCACGCCGTCCGCGTGGCTCAGCTTCCAGCAGCAAGTTGCCACACGCTGGTCCGCATTGGCAATTCGCGAGCGCCGCTACCTCGGCGTGGCCGCCGTGCTGGTCGGCACGGCTGCGGTTTGGATGTTTGCGATCCAACCGGCTTGGCGTGTGGTGCGAGAAGCACCCGTCAGGCTTGATCAACTCGATTTGCAGTTGCAGCAAATGCAGCGCATGCAATCTGAAAGCGCAGTGCTGCGCACCGCGCCGCCGGTGGCGCCCTCACAAGCCGCCATGGCTTTGAAGTCGGCCACCGACCGCTTGGGCGACGGCGCCAAATTGACACTGAACGGCGACCGCGCCACGCTCACGCTGACTGCGGTCAGTGCCGACGCCTTGCGCGCCTGGTTGCAAGAAGCGCGCAGCACCGCGCGCGCCCGGCCGGTTGAAATGCAGTTGCTGCGCAACCCCCGCGGCTTCAGCGGCAGCCTGGTTGTCACTCTGGGGAGCACGCCATGATTTTTCGCAAACGCCAGCCGAAATGGGCGGCTACGCAAGCGGCTACCGGATGGGGCGAATCCACCTTCGCCGAACTCGCTTGGGATCGCTCGCGCGGCGCGGCGGCACGCTGGGCGGTGGCCGGCGCGGTTGTTGGCGGTTTGATTTCGCTGGTGGTTTTTGCACCCGCCGCCTGGTTGAGCAGTGCAGTGTCATCGGCCACCGGAGAGCGAGTTTTGCTGTCCGATGCGCGCGGTACGGTGTGGGAGGGCAGCGCCGTGTTGGTGTTGACAGGCGGGCCCGGCAGCCGCGACGCCAGCGCACTGCCCGGCCGCTTGAACTGGACGCTGGGTTTGCGAAGCACCGGCCTGGCCTTGCAAGCTACGCAGGCCTGCTGTTTGAACGGCGTGATCACGGTCATGTTGAAGCCTGGCTTGGGCCGCATGAGCGCCACCTTGCTGCCGACCACCGCAGCGTGGGTGGGCCAGTGGCCCAGCGCGTGGCTGGGTGGTTTGGGCACACCGTGGAACACGCTGCAACTGGGCGGCAACGCCAAGCTGATTTCGCCCGGCTTGACCGTCGAAGCGGTGCAGGGCCGGGTTCGCATCGAGGGGCAAGCGCAAATTGATTTGACCGACGTGTCTTCGCGGCTGTCCACCCTGCCCAGATTGGGCAGCTACCGTTTCACCGTCACCGGCGACCCCGCCAATGCGGGCACCGCACAACTCAATTTGACGACGCTGGACGGCGCTCTTCAACTCAGTGGTTCGGGCACCTCGGGCGCAGGCAAAACACGCTTTCGCGGCGAAGCGCGCGCTCAAGCAGCGGACCAACCTGCCCTGTCGAATTTGCTCAACATCATCGGGCGGCGCGACGGCGCGCGGTCTGTCATTTCGATCGGATGAACATGAAAAAGCCCATGCGCGTCAAGCGTCCAAGTTCACCGCAGCCGCCTCGAAAATTGGCCACCGCAATCAGTGCTGTGATGTTGACGGCAGCGCTCCTGCCGGCACTGCCGGTTCAGGCGCAAAGCACAGCCAACAACGCGTCTGGCAACCTCACCAAGTTTCGCGGTGAACCGGTGACGCTGAACTTTGTCAACGCCGAAATCGAGGGCGTGACCCGCGCCATGGCGGCCATCTTGAAACAGCAGTTTGTGGTCGATCCGCGCGTCAAGGGCACGATGACGCTTTACAGCGAAGAGCCGCTGTCACCGCGCGACGCTTATTTGAATTTCCTGGCGGCACTGCGCGGCTTGGGCTTCTCGGTGGTGGAGGTGGGCGGCCTGTTGAAGGTGGTGCCCGAGGCTGAGGCCAAGGTGCAAGCCGGCACCGTGGCCATCGGCGACGTGACGCGCCGCGGGGACCAGATCATCACGCAAATTTTCAAGCTCAACCACGAGAACGCCAACAACTTGGTGCCTGTTTTGCGGCCCTTGATCGGCGCCAACAACACCATCAACGCCAACCCTGGCAACAACAGTCTGGTCATCACCGACTACGCCGACAACTTGCAGCGCATCGCCAAAATCATCGCGGCCATGGACACGCCGACATCGGGCGATGTGGAAGTGATTGCCATCAAACACGGTGTGGCATCTGACGTGGCGGTGATGGTGCAGCGCTTGTCCGACACCGGCGGCACGCCGGGCGTTCCGGGCTCGGCCAGTGGTGCTCCGACCGTGCTGGTGGATTCACGCAACAACTCTTTGATCGTGCGCGCCAGCAATGGCGCTCGCATGGCGCAAATCAGAACCTTGGTGGCCAAGCTGGACCAGCCCACCAGCACCGCGAACGCCCTGGGCAACATCTGGGTCGTGTACCTGAAAAACGCCGACGCCACCAAACTCGCCGCCGTGCTGCGCGCGGCCTACAGCGCGACAGGCTCATCGTCATCGGGCGGATCGAGCTCCTCGCCAGGTCTGTCGCCAAGCGTGCCCAACGCGACGGGTGGTGCATTGGGCGGCATTGGTGGCGGCGGTGCCGCGCAAAGCGCATTGAGCGCATCGACCGGGCCGTCTACAGGCGGTTTCATTCAGGCTGACCCGTCTACCAATTCACTCATCATCACTGCGCCCGAGCCGCTGTATCGCCAGTTGCGCTCAGTGATAGACCAGCTTGATTCGCGCCGCGCGCAGGTCTACATCGAATCGATGATCGTCAAAGTCGATGCCAATAAAGCGGCTGACTTTGGTGTGCAGTGGCAGGGCCTGCAAGGACAACGAGGCGACAGCACCATCGTCGGTGCAGGCACCAGCTTTGGTTCGGGAAACAGCAACATCATCAACTTGTCTGCGGCCACCGCACAAGGACGCAGCGGCATTGGCGCCGCCATATCGGCAGGCATTCCAGGCGGCTTCAACATTGGTGTGTTGAAGAAGATCGGCGAGATTTACACGCTGGGTGCGCTGGCGCGGTTTTTGGAAACCAACGCAGGCGGCAACGTGCTGTCCACGCCGAATTTGATCGCACTCGACAACGAAGAAGCACGCATCGTCATCGGCCAAAACGTGCCCTTCATCACCGGCTCGTTCACCAACACCGGTGCCAGCGGGGGCTCGGTCAACCCGTTCCAAACGGTTGAACGCAAAGACGTCGGTTTGACCTTGAAAGTCAAGCCACAAATCGGCGAAGGCGGCACGGTGCGCATGGTGATTTATCAAGAGAACTCCAGCGTCTCCAGCATTTCGGCCACCGCCGGCCCCACCACCGACAAGAGCGCGATTGAGACCACCGTGGTGGTCGACGACGGCGCCATCATGGTGCTGGGTGGCCTGCTCAAAGACGAGTACGAAGGCTCGGTCAGCAAGGTGCCTTACCTGGGCGACATTCCGGTGATCGGCAACTTGTTTCGCGCCGACAACCGCACGCGCAGCAAAACGAACTTGATGGTGTTTTTGCGCCCGGTGGTGATCCGCACGCAGCAAGCGGCAGATGCGATCACGCTGGACCGCTACGACGCCATACGCGCACAACAAAAAGAACAGCAACCATCGCCGAGCCTGACGGTGCCCATCAACGACGCGCCGGTGCTGCCGCCGCTGCGAGCTCCGATGGAAAGCGTGCTGCCCAACCCAGCGCCCAACCCGGCACCCAACCCAGCACCGAGGCAATAAGCGATGGGCGCACGTCATCCCCTTCCTTACGCATACGCCAAAGCACACAACGTGCTGTTGGAAGACGACGGTGAACGTCTGGTGTTGTGGGCGCCCGAAACGGTGTCGCTCAGCGCGCTGGGCGAGGTGCTTCGGCTGTATCGGGTCGACCAGCTGCAGCGTGAATCTGCGTCGACCCTGGGCAACCGCATTGCGGCGGCCTATGCGGGCAGTGAGTCGAGTGCCGCCACCGTCATTGGTGAGGTGGAAAGTGCGGTGGACCTGAGTCGCATGATGCAAGAGCTGCCTGCTATTGAAGACTTGCTGGAGGCGTCGAACGACGCACCCATTATTCGCATGTTGAACGCGCTGCTCACGCAAGCCGCCAAAGACGGCGCGTCCGACATTCACATCGAGCCGTATGAGCGAAGCAGCGCCGTGCGCTTTCGGGTGGACGGCACATTGCGCGAAGTGGTGCAGCCCAACAGGGCGCTGCACGCCGCCCTGATTTCGCGTTTGAAAATCATGGCCGAGCTGGACATTGCCGAGAAGCGCTTGCCGCAAGACGGCCGCATCAGTTTGCGCATCGGCGGGCGCGCGGTGGACGTGCGTGTGTCTACCTTGCCGTCAGCCCACGGCGAACGCGCGGTGCTGCGCTTGCTCGACAAAGGCGACGCCAAGTTTTCGCTCGAGTCTTTGGGCATGAGCGGTGCCACGCTCACACGCTTTGACAAACTCATCAAGCAGCCGCACGGCATTGTTTTGGTCACGGGCCCCACGGGTTCGGGCAAAACCACCACGCTGTACGCGTCGCTGAGCCGGGTGGACATCGCCAGCACCAATGTGCTCACAGTAGAAGACCCGGTGGAATACGAGTTGCCCGGCATCGGTCAAACGCAGGTGAACCCCAAAATTGACCTGACCTTTGCCAAGGCACTGCGGGCCATCTTGCGGCAAGACCCGGACGTGGTGATGATTGGCGAAATACGCGATTACGAGACAGCGCAAATCGCCATCCAGGCCTCGTTGACTGGCCACCTGGTGTTGGCCACCGTGCACACCAACGACGCACCGAGCACCGTCACACGTTTGATCGACATGGGCGTTGAGCCCTTCTTGCTCAGCTCCAGTTTGCTCGGCGTTTTGGCGCAGCGTCTGGTGCGCAAGCTCTGCGTGCAGTGCAAAAAAATCGATGCGCGAGGTCGGTATCACCCCGTGGGTTGCGCGGCCTGCTTGAACACCGGCTACAAGGGCCGTACTGGCGTTTACGAGTTGATGGTGGCCGACGAAAAAGTACGTTCTTTGATCCACAGTCGCGCCGCGGAATCGCAATTGTTTGTGGCGGCGGAACAGGGCGGCTTGCAGTCGATGCGCGATGACGGCGAACGCTTGGTGACGGAAGGAATCACATCGCCCGAGGAAGTGATGAGAGTGACCAAAGAATGAGCCCCAGGGATGACCCCCACGTCGCTGTCGCTCCTGCCCCCCAAGGGGGCGCTCACCAGTCGGCCGGGGAACCCGTCCACGGTGATTGCTTGATCCCCGAACCACTTCGAAACCTCCCTTGCCTGCATACAAATTTGAAGCGCTGACAGCCGCTGGCAAGTCGACCACCGGCTTGCTGGAGGCCGACAACGCCAAGGCGGCGCGGGCTCAGTTGCGCGCGCAGGCATTGGTGCCGCTGGACGTCACGCAGGTGGCGTCGGCGGGAACGCAGTCGCTGGGCAAAAACTTCTCGCGCAAGGTGTTCAACGCCACGAACTTGGCGGTCTGGACGCGCCAACTCGCCGGCTTGGTGGGCAGCGGTTTGCCCCTGGAGCGGGCTTTGACTGCACTGACCGATGAAGCCGAGGACCCACGCCAGCGCGAGCTGGTCGCGCATCTGCGCGCTGAAGTAAATGCCGGTTCACCGTTTGCGCAAGCGCTGGGCAGCGCGCCGCGCGAGTTCGATGAGGTCTATCGCGGCGTGGTGGCAGCCGGTGAACAAAGCGGCGCATTGGGCCAGGTGCTGGAGCGTTTGGCCGACGATCTGGAGGCACGCCAAGAGCTCAAATCCAAGCTGATCGCGGCCACGCTGTACCCGGCCATCGTGTCCATCATCGCGGTGGTGATCGTCATCTTCTTGGTGACGTATGTGGTGCCGCAAGTCGCAGCCGTGTTTACCAGTTCCAAGCGTTCGCTGCCGGCGCTGACGGTGGCCATGTTGAACATCAGTGCTTTCCTGCGCAACTGGGGTTGGCTGCTGTTGTTGGGGGTCATAGCGGGCATGGCAACTTTGAGCGTGATGCTGCGCAATGAGGATTTTCGCGAGCGTTTTGATGCGGGCTTCTTGAACCTGCCACTCATCGGCAAACTCGCGCGCGGCTACAACGCGGCGCGCTTTGCCGGCACGCTGGCCATGCTGGCCGGTGCCGGCGTGCCAATTTTGAAAGCGCTGCAAGCGGCGGCTGAAACGCTGTCCAACCGCTCGATGCGGGCTGACGCGATGGACGCCCTGGTTCAGGTGCGCGAAGGCGCACCTCTGGCTTCGGCACTGGCCGGCAAAAAACGCTTTCCTGGTTTACTCGCCATGTTCTCGCGCTTGGGCGAACAAACCGGACAGCTGCCCGTCATGCTCGACCGCGCAGCACGACAACTCACCATGGAGGTGCAGCGCCGCTCCATGCAAATGGCCACCATCCTGGAGCCGCTGCTCATCGTGGTGATGGGTTTGGTGGTGATGCTCATCGTGCTGGCGGTGTTGCTGCCCATCATCCAGCTCAACACCTGGGTCAAGTGATTGCTCGGGCGGGGCCGATGAAACCTCAGCCCATGTCTTCAGACGCCTGTCGGCGCTGAGCGGTCATTCCGCTGGCGGCTTTTTTCCGGCCGAACGGTCAGGCCGACTGAAAGTCGGCCATCACTTCACCCAAGCGAATCGCACGTCCTGCATTCCACTGCGAGTTGAAACCCAACGGCCCTTTGGGGAACAGCATCACCACCGTCGAGCCCAGCAAGAAACGGCCCATTTCCTGACCTTGTTTCAACGTGGTCGGCATGGCTTGACCTTCGCCGTACTTCCACTCACGCACTTTCCCCACACGCGGCGGGTTCACCACACCGTGCCACACCGTGGCCATGCTGCCGACGATGGTGGCACCTACCAGCACCAACACAAACGGGCCGTGCTGGCCGTCGAAAACGCAAACCACGCGCTCGTTGCGCGCAAACAAACCGGGGACGCCGCGCGCGGTGGTCGGGTTGACTGAAAACAGCGCCCCTGGCACGTGAATCATGCGCGTCAAGCGGCCGTCGCAGGGCATGTGGATGCGGTGGTAATCCCTGGGGCTGAGGTAGAGCGTGGCGAAGTGGCCGTCAGTGAACTGCGCAGCCAACGCCGCGTCGCCTCCGACCAACGTCGCGGTCGAGTAACTGTGGCCCTTGGCTTGAAAAATTTGATCGCCCTGAATCGCGCCAATCTGGCTGATCGCACCGTCCACCGGGCAAATTAAATCGGCACGGGCAATCGGCCTCGCGCCAGGCTTCAGCGCGCGCGTAAAGAAGTCGTTGAAGCTTCGATAGCTGGCAATGTCGGGGTTGGCTGCCTCGGCCATGTTGACCTGGTACTTGCCCACAAACCAGCGAATGATGGCGGTGGTAGCGCCGCCCCATTCACTGCCCGCCACCCAACCGCCAAATGCGGTGATGGCTTGCTTGGGCAACGCATATTGGGGGAGCACTTTGAAGCGGTCTGACATCGGATGAGCCTTGGGAAGACGGGCCTTGAAACAGGTGCGAAAGCCAACAGGCTTTGAGATGGATGCGGGGCGGCCGGGAGGCGAACTCCGGGAGGCTGGCCTCAAGCTCAGCAACCAAACAATGTTGTCTGCGAGTTTGGCCGAGACGGGTTTCGACTCAGGAGCCTTCGAAGCGTGGGTGGCCCGTCGGAACTTGAAGGCCCAACCGCTCAACGACAGCGAAGCAACAATTTCTTGCTTCGCGTCTGTGTCGCCGCTCGGCGTTGTCGGCGGGCAAGTGTCTTTGGACCAGGACCGGTTGAAATTGGTACGCGAGGCCCTGAGTTAAACCGCAAGCCCGGGTTGGCAATCAAGCGGCAACACGAAGCGGCACCTCGACATGCACTGGTTCCAAAACTGCGTCCAAGGCGCGCTCTAAATTGGCCACCGTGCGTTGAATGTTGTGCAATTTGTCCAGCCCAAACAGCCCAATGCGGAAGGTCGAAAAATCGGCGCCTTCGTCGCACTGCAAGGGCACGCCCGCGGCGGTCTGCAAGCCCAGAGCCAAGAACTTTTTGCCCGATTGAACCCCGGGATCGCTGGTGTAGCTCACCACCACGCCAGGCGCTTCGAAGCCAGCGGCGGCCACGCTCTTCACGCCTTTGCGGGCAAGCATGGCGCGCACTTGTCGGCCCAATTCCCACTGCTCGGCGCACACCTTGTCGAACCCGTAGGCCTGGGTTTCTTGCATCACTTCATAGGTGCGCATCAGCGCGTCGGTGGGCAAGGTGGTGTGGTACGCATAGCCACCGCTCTCGTAGGTTTCCATGATCTGCATCCACTTGCGCAAGTCAACGGCGTAGCTGCTGCTGGTGGTGGTGTCGATGCGCTCGCGCGCCAGCGCACTGAGCATCACAAAAGCGCAGCAGGGTGAGCCGCTCCAGCCTTTTTGGGGCGCGCTGATCAGCACGTCCACGCCCGTGGCCACCATGTCCACCCAAATCGTTCCGGATGCGATGCAGTCAAGCACCAGCAAACCGCCCACCGCATGGACAGCATCTGCCACCTCGCGCAAATAAGCGTCAGGCAAGATGATGCCGGCCGAGGTTTCAACGTGCGGGGCAAACACAACCGCCGGGCGTTGCGCGTGAATGGCGGCCACCACTTCTTCGATGGGCGCGGGCGCGAACGGAGCAAGCTTGTCGGCATGAGTTCGGCGTGCTTTGAGCACGGTGGCCTCAGACGGAATGTGACCCATGTCGAATATCTGTGTCCAGCGGTAGCTGAACCAGCCGTTTCGAATCACCATGCAGTGCTGGCCGCTGCCAAACTGACGCGCGACGGCTTCCATGCCGTAAGTGCCGCTGCCTGGAACCAAGACCGCAGTTTTCGCGTTGTAAACCTGCTTCAAGATGCCCGAGATGCCGCGCATCACGCCCTGGAAACTTTGCGACATGTGGTTCAGCGCACGGTCGGTATAGACCACCGAGTACTCGAGCAAACCGTCAGGATCGATGTTGTTCAACAAGCCAGGCATAGTGGGCTCCAATCAATATAAGTGGGATGGCTGCTGCCCAAACGTTGCAGTGGGCGGTCGCCGCCGATTATGGCCGCGGTGGCCTAGACTGTGCCAGCACCTAGCTTGAACCCATGACAGACAACCAGTCCATCGAAATCCCGCCGTCGTTTACTGCGCTTTTCACAACACCGGGGCGTATCAAACCCAACCTCACCTTGGTGGCGATGAGCGCGCGATATGAGCTCTGCGAAGATTTGGCCACGATGCTCACAGAGCACGCCAAGACCGTGCTGTTCGACTTGGGAATCACCGAAACCGACGTTTTGGAGCGCTGCGAACTGGGCCTGCTGACCGAGGAATCTGCCGTCAGCCAGGTGGAGGCGCGCTGGGTCATACGGCGTTTGGCCGAACTATTGGGTTGGGACGATCCGGGTGAAGCTTTGCCGACGTGATCGAACCCGGAGCTGCCCGCGAGGGCGCGCCCTTCAGGTTCTTGAAATAACTGTTGATGTGGCCGTTGATGCCGATATTGGTGTTGGTACAGGTGCAGGTGCAGGTGCAGGTATCAGCCGCGGCTTGCCGTAAGTGTCAATGGCCACGTAAGTCAAGTTCGCTTCGGTCACTTTGACCACATGCAAGTTCGACGGATCACGCTCGGCGTAGACCTCGACATTCACCGTGATCGAGGTTTTGCCGATGCGCTCAACCTTGGCATAGAAACTCAGCAAGTCACCCATGGACACCGGCTGCTTGAAGATGAATTGGTTAACCGCCACCGTGGCGATGCGGCCTTTGGCGATGCGCGCGGGCAACACAGCGCCGGCCAAGTCAACCTGCGCCATGATCCAGCCGCCGAAGATGTCGCCGTTGCCATTGGCGTCTGCCGGCATGGGCATCACGCGCAGCACCAGTTGACGGTCGCCAGGCAGTTGCAAAGGCGCAATCGAATCGGTGGCGCTGTTTTTATCGACGGCCGAAGGCTGGGTTGAACTCTGTTGCATAGTGCCTCACCTCCACATTTCTAGAAAGCCTGCAAGGGACTTCGATACCTCAGCCCCAACGGGTGTTTTGTGTGTTTCAGATTTTGTAGCGCTTCAAGTTTGCAAGCGCCATGCACTGAATACTGCCAGCTTCATTTCCAGATTGATTTTTCCACGATGCGTCCTTCCTCTCATGCAGCGCCTGCAGACATTGCAACCGCCGTCAACACATCGCCGCGCTCCGACTGGTCCACGCTGAAAAAACTGCTGCCCTACGTGTGGCAGTGGCGCGGCCGCGTGGCGGTGGCGCTGATGTTTTTGGTGGCGGCCAAAGTCGCCAACGTCGGCGTGCCATTGGTGCTCAAGCAGTTGGTGGACGCGCTGAGTCTGAAACCCGGCGACCCGAGTGCGCTGCTGGCGGTGCCGGTGGCGCTGTTGCTGGCTTACGGCGCCCTGCGCTTGTCGATAACAGCATTTACCGAACTGCGCGAATTTTTGTTCTACCCGGTCGCGGCACGCATCGCGCGGCGCGTGTCGCTGGAGGCTTTTGAGCATCTGCTGGCTTTGAGTTTGCGCTTCCATTTAGAGCGCCAAACCGGCGGGGTGTCTCGCGACATAGAGCGTGGCTCACGCAGCATTCAGTCGCTGCTGAACTTCACCATCTACAACATCCTGCCCACGCTCTTTGAGATCACGCTGGTGATTGTTTTGTTGTCCGCAAAGTTTGACGGCTGGTTTGCAGTGATCACCTTTGGCGCGCTGATTCTGTACCTCGGCTTCACTGTCGCGGTGACCGAATGGCGCACCCACTTTCGCCGCGCCATGAATGAGCAAGACAGCAAGGCCAACACCAAGGCGGTGGATGCGCTCATCAACTATGAGACGGTGAAGTACTTCTCCAACGAGCACTTCGAACAAGCGCGCTACGACGACAACTTGAAGCGCCTGGAAACTGCCTCCATCAAATCGCAAACCTCGCTGTCGCTGCTCAACCTGGGGCAAAGCTTCATCATTGCCGTGACAGTGACGCTGCTGGTGTGGCGCGCCACCGTGGGCGTGGTGGGCGGCACCATGACGCTGGGCGACTTGGTGCTGGTCAACGCGCTGATGATTCAGCTCTACATCCCGCTGAATTTTTTGGGCGTGATCTACCGCGAAATCAAGCAGTCGATGATCGACATGGAAAAGATGTTTGCGCTGCTCGGACAAAACCGCGAAATCGCCGACGCGCCAGATGCGCAGCCACTGCACACCGCGGGTGGCGCGGTGAAATTTGACAACGTGCGCTTTGGCTACGACACCGACCGCACCATATTGCATGGTGTGAGTTTCGAGATTCCGGCCGGCAAAACCGTGGCCGTGGTCGGCCCTTCGGGCTCGGGCAAAAGTACGCTGGCACGCTTGATGTTTCGTTTTTACGATGTCAATTCAGGCGGCATTTCCATCGATGGCCAAGACATCCGCCACATCACACAGCTCAGCCTGCGCCAGTCGATTGGCATCGTGCCGCAAGACACCGTGCTGTTCAACGACACCGTCGAATACAACATCGCCTACGGCCGCACATCTGCCACGCGCGACGAGGTCGAAGGCGCTGCCAAAGCCGCCCACATTCACGACTTCATCGCGTCGACGCCCAAGGGCTACAACACCATGGTCGGCGAGCGCGGCCTGAAGTTGTCGGGGGGTGAAAAACAGCGCGTGGCGATTGCCCGCACGCTGCTCAAAAACCCGCCGATCCTGATTTTTGATGAAGCCACGTCGGCGCTGGATTCGGCCAACGAACGCGCCATTCAAACCGAGCTGCAAAGTGCTGCCGCCAACCGCACCGCGCTGGTGATCGCGCACCGCCTGTCAACCGTGGTGGACGCGCATCAGATTCTGGTCATGGAGTTGGGCCGCATCTTGGAGCGCGGCACGCACAACGAGCTGCTGGCCTTGGGCGGACGCTATGCCGAAATGTGGGCCTTGCAGCAAAGCGTGGCCGAATCGAAAATCTAAGATCTGCTGGGGTTTGCTTACAGACCCCCCTAATTTGGAAATACCCCCCTAAATCGGGGGCGCGCTTCGCTCCTTTTAACGCCTATTCTTGGCATAGGGTGTGCCATTGAACACACCTCATCAC
>JBBRGA010000050.1:0-21870 GCA_038241115.1 Burkholderiales bacterium
GTGCAGCTGGTCCGACAGCGCCCTCCGGTCCAATCCCACGCTGGCCACCGGCGGCAGCAGGTTGACGTGCACGCGCAATTCATCTGCCATCACCACCCACCACAGCGACTGCACGATGGTGGTGTCGCCGACGAAGGCCACGGCTTCGCTGAAGGCGTGGTGGGCGTCTGAGTAGCGTAGCGCGATGGGCTGCACCGGCGCTTGGCTGGAAATGGCGGCTTGCAGCAGGTTGGCGTG
The DNA here is from genome assembly GCA_038241115.1 of Burkholderiales bacterium. Lineage (GTDB taxonomy): Bacteria > Pseudomonadota > Gammaproteobacteria > Burkholderiales > Burkholderiaceae_C > JANYJJ01. The sequence goes on from JBBRGA010000050.1 coordinate 238, forward strand.
AAAGGGCAGCAGCGCGTGGCCGGTGCTGGTGGTGCCTTCGGGGAACACCGCCACGCGCTCGCCGTCTTTCAAGGCTTCGGCCACCAGGTGCACCACGCGCAGGGCGTCGCGCTTGCGCTCACGCTCAATGAACAGCGTGCCGCCGCAGGCCACCAACCAACCCAACAAGGGCCATTGGCGCACGTCGGCTTTGGACACGAAGCGCGCGGGCTGAACCGAGTCGACCGCCAGGATGTCCAGCCACGACACATGGTTGGCCACGAACAGCACCGCGCCGGTTTGCGGCGTGCCGCTGGTGGTGAGCGTGAGGCCCAAAGCGCGCAGCATGCGTCGTGACCACAGGCCCACGATGCGCATGCGCTGAGGCTTGCTGCGGAAGGGAAAAATCACGCCGCAAATCAATGCGCCTTGCAGTGTGTAGAACACGCAGGCCGACACGCGCCAGAGTGCGCGAAACGTGCGCAGGCTGTTCAAAATCAAAGCGCTGCGGCGTTGGTCAATGAAGCGTCAAAAGCCACGTGGCCTGACGCGATGGTGAGCTTCACGCGGCCCGGCAATTCATGACCCGCAAACGGCGTGTGCTTGCCTTGGCTCTTGAGTTGCGCGCCATGAACTTGCCAATGCTCGTCGAGCTTGAACATGCACAAATCGGCCACACCACCTTCCACCAATTGGCCTGCGCTGGAGGCCAGCGAGCCGAGCGCGTCGCCCAGCACTTGCACCGGCCGATGGGTGATGGCGCTGAGTGTTTGCGACAACGGCAAGCTCATTTGTTCGCCCCATTTCAGCGCCAGACTCAGCAGCAATTCCAAGCCGGTAGCGCCAGGCTCTGCCTCGGCGAAGGGCAGGTTTTTGGCGTCTTCGTCCACCGGCGTGTGGTCGCTCACCAAGGCGTCGATGGTGCCGTCTGCAAGGCCTGCGCGAATGGCGTCGCGGTCACGCTGTTGGCGCAGCGGCGGGGTCAGGCGCATGGCCGAATTGAAGTAGCCGATGTCCATGTCGGTGAGGTGCAACTGGTTGATGCTCACATCACAGGTGATGGGCAAACCTTCGGCTTTGGCGCGGCGCACCAGCTCCACCCCAGCCGCGCTGCTGAGGCGGCACAAGTGAACGCGCGCACTGGTGTCGCGCACCAACTCGAAAATGGTGTTCAGCGCAATGGTCTCGGCAATGACAGGCACGCCGGCCAAGCCCATGCGCGTGGCCAGCGCGCCTTTGGCGGCCACACCGCCGCCCAAGAAACCGTCTTGCGGACGCAGCCACGTGGTGTAGCCGAAGGTGCTGGCGTATTGCAGCGCGCGGTGCAAAACCAGGGTGTCTTTAAGCGCCACTTCGGCTTGGGAAAACCCGACGCAACCAGCCTCGGTGAGTTCGGCCATCTCGGTCAACGCGGTGCCGTGCAGGCCGCGCGTGAGCGCGCCCAGTGGAAACAGGCGCGACTGGTTCAGGTTGCGGGCGCGGTACTTCAGCATCTGTACCAAACCGGGCTCGTCCAACGGCGGATCGGTGTCGGGCAGACACACCAAACTGGTCACGCCACCGGCCACGGCGGCAGCCATTTCTGACTCGAGCATGGCTTCGTGTTCGTGCCCCGGCTCGCGCAGGCGCACGGCCAAGTCGACCAAGCCAGGGACGACGACCAAGCCGGTGGCGTCGAAGCTGCGGCTGGGGTGAAAGTCAGCGCTGACCTGCCCGTGTTGGTCGCCCATGCTGACGATGCGTCCTGCCGCGATAGCGACATCACCCACGCTGTCGCGGCCGGTGGCGGGGTTGATCACCCGGCCATTTTTGATGAGTATCTTCACGCTGAATTTCCTGCGATGGTGGACATCACGGCCATGCGCACCGCGATGCCGAAGGTCACTTGCGGAAGGATGACGCTTTGGCTGCCGTCGGCAACAGTGGAGTCGATTTCAACGCCGCGGTTGATGGGACCGGGGTGCATGACGATGGCATCGGGTTGGGCCAGCGCCAGCTTGTCTGGCGTGAGGCCGTAGTTCTTGAAAAACTCGCCAGCCGAAGGCAACATGGCACCGCTCATGCGCTCGTTTTGCAGGCGCAGCATGATGATCACGTCCGCCCCTTTGATGCCTTCTTTCATGTCGTGGCAAACGCGCACGCCCATCTCTTTCAGGTCGCCGGGCACCAAGGTTTTGGGGCCCACGGCGCGCACCTCGGCCACGCCTAAAGTGGTGAGCGCATGAATGTCGGAACGCGCCACGCGCGAGTGCACGATGTCGCCGACGATGGCCACCACCAAGTTGCTGAAGTCTTTTTTGTAATGGCGGATGGTGTACATGTCGAGCAGGCCTTGCGTGGGGTGCGCATGGCGACCGTCACCGGCGTTGATCACGTGCACATGCGGCGCGCAGTGCTGGGCAATCAAATACGGCGCGCCGCTTTCGCTGTGGCGCACCACAAACATGTCGGCGTGCATGGCGCTGAGGTTGGCAATGGTGTCGAGAAGGCTTTCGCCTTTGGCGGCGCTGGAGCGCGCAATGTCGAGGTTGATGACGTCGGCGCTCAGGCGCTTGGCGGCAATCTCGAACGTGGTGCGGGTGCGGGTGCTGTTTTCAAAAAACAAATTAAAAATGCTTTTGCCGCGAAGCAAGGGCACTTTTTTTACTTCCCGATCATTCACGCTGAGAAAGGTGCCGGCGGTGTCCAGAATCTGGTGGATGACAGCGCGCGGCAAGCCCTCGATCGACAGCAAATGAATCAACTCGCCGTGCGAGTTGAGCTGCGGGTTTTTCTTCATCGACATGCTCATGCGGTGTCTCGGCTTGATGGCATGGCGCGCGTTTGAATGTCGAAGCTGAAGCGGCCGTCTTCGCCGCGCGCCAGCGACAAACGCTGCTCGGCAGGCAGCGCGATGCGCGCCGCCGAATAGGCTGCATGCACAGGCAGCTCGCGCCCGCCGCGGTCGACCAACACCGCCAAGCTCACGCTCGCCGGGCGGCCAAAATCAAACAGCTCGTTGACCACCGCGCGGATGGTGCGGCCGGTGTAGAGCACATCGTCGATGAGCAGCAAATGCTTGCCATCCACCTCGAACGGCAAGCGTGTGTGATCGGACCCGCCGGCCATCCCGCGCGAGCTGAAATCGTCGCGGTGCAGGGCGCTGGAAATCACACCCACCTCGCCGCTGAGCTTCAGGTCGCGTTGCAACCGTTCAGCCAACCAGGCACCGCCTGACCAGATGCCCACCAGTGCGGTGTCTGCTCTTTTTTGTGCGCTTTCTTGTGCGCTTTCTTGTGCGTTCAAGAGGCCGCGCACGCCACTGAGCAGATCAAGATAGAGCGCTTCGGCATTGATTTGCAAGGTCACGGCAAAGCCCTCAGGTGTTGTTCAAGAATGATGGCGGCGCTGGCAGCATCGATGTCGGCATTTTTATCGGCCGCGTTGTTCGAATGCGCTTCGGTGGTGGTGTAGCGCTCATCGACTTCGATCACGCTCAACCCGAATCGGCCGTGCAGTTGGCGACCAAAGCGGCGCGCCCGTTCGGTGTTGTCGTGGACCGCGCCGTCGGGGTGAAACGGCACGCCAATCACCAGGGCATCGGGTTGCCATTCGGTGATGAATTTTTGGATGCGCTCGAAGCGCTGGGTGCCGGTGGCGGCGATGGTGCCCAGCGGCTGCGCGCTGCGCGTGACGATGTTGCCGTGCGCCACGCCAACACGCAAGGTGCCGAAATCAAAGGCCAAAAAAGACTGATGCGCAGGATGAACAACCGCCAAAGATGGCGCCGCCGTCACAGCCATCAAGCGTGGCCCACCTGCTGGCTGAGCATGCCCGCGCTGATGCCGAGCAGCGACAACGCCTTGCCGTAGCGCTGGTCGACCGGCGTATCAAAAATGATCTCAGGCGCGGCGCTCACATTGATCCAGTTGTTGCGGCTCATCTCGTCTTCCAACTGTCCCGCTCCCCAGCCGCTGTAGCCCAGCGTGATGAGCACTTTGCGCGGGCCAGAGCCGTTGGACAAAGCCTCGAGCACGTCTTTGCTGGTGGTCATTTCCAGACCGCCTTTGACTTTCAGCGACGACGCATAAGGCGGCACTGCTTCAGACTGGCTGGCTGCACCTTCATGCAACACAAAGCCGCGCTCGGTTTGCACCGGACCGCCGAAGTAGACCGGCTCGTCGGCCATGTCGGCACGGTCAAACGGCAATTCAACGCGCTCAAACAAATTCTTCAGCTTGATGTCAATGGGCTTGTTGATGACCAAACCCAACGCACCTTTGTCGGTGTGCTCGCAGAGGTAAATCACGGCGCCCGCAAAGGTGTCGCCCTCCAGACCCGGCATGGCGATCAAAAATTGGTTGCTGAGGTCTTTGGAGTCGGTCTGCATCACCGCATTTTATTCCTGCGGCAGACTCACGCCATGAACAAAAGTACCGACAAAGCGTTGAACAGCGTGCTGGTGTGGCTGCGCCGTGATTTGCGCACCGAAGACCATGCCGCCCTGCACCATGCCTGCACCACGGCCGAGCAGGTTTGGTGCGCTTTCATCTTCGACCGCGACATCGTGGATTCCTTGCCGCGTGCCGATCGCCGGGTGGAGTTCATCCACGACAGCCTGGAGCAGGTTCACGCCCAACTTGCCGCTTGGGGCGAAGCGCACGGAAACAAAGGCGTGGGTCTGATCGTGCGCCACGCTGTGGCCGCCACGGAGATCCCCCGACTCGCCGCGCAGCTTGAGGTGCAGGCCGTTTACGTGGCCCACGACGACGAGCCTGCCGCATTGGCGCGCGACGCCAACGTGCGCACGGCGCTGGCTGCCGACGGCCGCGCTTGGCACAGCTTCAAGGACCACGTGGTTTTCGAGCGCAGCGAGGTGCTGACCCTTGCCAGCAAGCCTTACAGCGTGTTCACGCCGTTCAAAAACGCGTGGCTGAAAAAGGTCGATGCCGACCACCTCAGCGCGCTTGAGGTGGCGCCGCATGCGGCCCGCTTGGCGGCTTTGCCGGCGCACATGTCAGCGCACGGGTCATCGCAAACACAGGGCGGCGTGCCGAGCCTGGAGTCACTCGGGTTTCAACGCACCAACCTGCACGAATTGAAAATCCCGGTGGGGCAAGAAGGCGGTCACATTTTACTGGCGGATTTCCTGCAGCGCATCAACGACTATGAAGACACCCGCAACTTTCCAGCTGTCAAAGGGCCGAGTTATTTGTCGGTGCATTTGCGCTTTGGAACGGTGTCGATCCGCGAGCTGGCGCGTGAGGCGTGGGCTCGAACACAAGCCGGTTCACGCGGCGCTGAAATCTGGCTGTCAGAGTTGATTTGGCGCGATTTTTATCACCAGATCCTGCACCACAACCCGCGTGTAGTGGGCGCCAGTTTCAAGCCTGAATACGACGCGATTGAATGGGAACAAGGCGATCACGCAAAGCGTTTGTTTGCCGCATTTTGCGAAGGCCGCACCGGCTACCCGCTGGTCGACGCGGCCATGGCGCAGATCAACCAGACCGGCTACATGCACAACCGCCTGCGCATGGTGGTGGCCAGTTTTTTGGTGAAAGACCTGGGCCTGGACTGGCGCTGGGGCGAGGCCTATTTCGCGCTGCATCTGAACGACTTCGACCTCGCTGCCAACAACGGCGGCTGGCAATGGGCCGCGTCCACTGGCTGCGATGCGCAGCCCTATTTCCGCATCTTCAACCCCACCGCCCAAAGCGAAAAATTCGACGCAAAGGGCAAGTTCATCAGACGCTACCTACCGCAACTGGCCGCCCTGCCCGACGCTGCGCTGCACGCGCCGTGGCTGGCCAAGCCGGTGGAGCTGGCCGCCGCGGGCATCGTCATTGGCCGCGACTACCCAGCGCCCATCGTCAAGCACGACGAAGCGCGCGCGTTGACGTTGGCGCGCTATGCGGTGGTGAAAAGCAAGGCATGACAAATGTCGCGCAACGATGCCCAACACCGATCGCGCGCCCAAACAAGAACCCACCCGCAGCGGCAAGGTAACTGGGGCCAACGATCGATCTGGCGTATCCGAGTAAGAGGGCGCTGGCCCCGGTCACCTTGCCGCCCGAGCCGGTTTCAGCACGCGGCTCGCACCAACTCAACAACCGAAAATAGGGGCGCGAGCAATGGCCTGCCCCCTGTTCAATTCAATCGCCTCAACTCGTGTGGTGCGACGGTGCCAGCCGATACACCGGCGTCGGAATGCCCGCTTCGCGCGCCTTGATTTGCAGTGCCAAGAACTCGGAGTAATGGCGCGACTGCGCCAAGTTACCGCCATGAAACCACAGGTGAGGCACTTGGGTGGGCTTCCACATATTGCGCAGCTCGCCTTCCCACGGGCCGGGATCTTTGGGGGTGTCCGAGCCCAAACCCCAGACCTTGCCAACACGGTCGGCCACTTGCGGCGAAATGATGTCGGCGAGCCAGCCGTTCATCGACCCGTAACCGGTGGCGCACACCAGCAAATCGGCGGGCAATTCGGTGCCGTCTGACAGCGTGACCGAGTGCGGGTTGATGCGTTCGATGTTCACGCGGCTCTTCAGTTTGATGCTGCCGTTGGCGACCAATTCAGACGCGCCCACGTCGATGTAGTAACCCGAACCGCGGCGCAAATACTTCATGAACAGGCCTGATTCATCCGCGCCGAAATCGAGCATGAAACCGGCTTTTTCCAGCCGGCTGTAAAGGTCGGCCTCGCGCTTTTTCATCTCGTCGTAAACCGGCACCTGCATCGGCGCCATGATCTTGAACGGGATGGACGCGAAGATCAGGTCGGCCATGTTGGTGTGCACGCCCGCCTTCACTGCTTGGTCTGAATACAAGCCGCCCAACGCCAACTCCATCAGAGCGCCAGAAGGCGCAATATGGGTTGAGCTGCGCTGCACCTTGGTCACATCGGCGCCGTGCTCCCACAGCGCGGCGCAGATGTCGTGCGCTGAATTGTTCGAGCCCAGCACCACACACTTTTTGCCCTTGTAAGCCTCGGGTCCGGGGTGTTGGCTGGAGTGTTGCTGCTCGCCTAAAAACGTTTCTGCACCGGGGATGTTGGGCACTACCGGACGGCCCGAAACACCCATCGCAAACACCAACTCTTTGGGATGCAGGGTGATGTCTTTGCCCGCGCGCTCAACCACCAGATTCCACTGCTGCGTGGCTTCGTCGAACGACGCTTTTTTGGCGGTGGTGCCGCCCCAATAGATCAACTCCATGACCTTGGTGTACATCTCCAGCCAGTCGCCCAATTTGTCTTTGGGGGTGAACACCGGCCAGTCTTCCGGAAAGGGCAGATAGGGCATGTGGTCGTACCAGACCGGGTCGTGAAGGCACAGGCTTTTGTAGCGCTTGCGCCAGGAGTCTCCGGGTTTTTCGTTCTTCTCGATGATGATGGCCGTCACGCCCAAACGGCGCAGCCGCGCACCCAGCGCAATGCCGCCTTGGCCGCCGCCCACCACCACCACATAAGGCTGCTCGGTGTGGCCCAGCGCCGCGGCCTTGGCCTGTTGTTCTTCCAGCCAAGTTTTGCGGCCGGCCTGCACACCGTGCTCAGCGCCCTTCTCACGGCGTTCACCGGTGCGTTCTTCAAAGCCCTTCAACTCGGTCATGGTGGTGAGCAGCGTCCAGGCCTTGCCGTCTTTCAGACGCAAGTGGCCTCGGCCGCGCGCCACCGCCGTCTCGAACGTGCACCAGGCGTCAATCACGCCGCCGGCCTCGGTGGCCTGACCCTCGACCGTGAAGGCGCGGGGTTTGACATCGGCAAGCCGGGCAACCAGCATTTCGCGCACGGCCTGCGGGCCTTCTTGCGTGCTGATGTTCCAAGTGAAGGCGACCAGGTCGCGCCAATAGCAATCGCTGTCAAACAGCGCCATCACGGCGTCGATGTCCTGCTGCTCAAGCCCATGGTTGAAGTCGGCAAACCAGGCGCTGGCGGTTTGCGTGGGATGCGAAGAGAGGTCAGTCATGCTGAGGCTCCGTGGATGGTTTTGTGCGCGTCAGACAAGCTTTATCTGAGCGCACTCCATCATTGGACGCACGACCACATCCGGCAATAGAAATTACCCGGTGTACTTCGATTTGTGGCGAGGATGATTGGCGGGCCTTTTCGACATCGCGCCGCTGCTCGGTTTGTGACTCGCACTGACTCGTTGAAACGCCTTAGCAACGCGTGCCGCAAGCGCAAAACGGTCAGGCGCTATCAAGGCCTGCGGCGTCGGCTCAATCTGCAGAAGCCGCCGGCGTTCCTTGGCTGGCGTATTGCGCCACCAGCGCCAGCAAATCTTCTTCCGAATACGGCTTGCCCAGATAGTGTTCAACGCCGAGTGCGGTTGCGTAATCGCGGTGCTTTTGGGCAATTCGCGAGGTGATCATGATGACGGGCAGGTCGCGCAAACGCGAGTCGGCGCGGATGTTGCGCACCAGATCAAAGCCGTCCATGCGCGGCATTTCAATGTCGCTCAAGATCAGCGTCGGACGCTCTTCTGCAAGCCGTTCGATGGCGTCCAGGCCGTCTTTGGCCAACGCCACCCGGTAGCCTTCGCGTTCCAGCAGGCGCTGTGTCACTCGGCGCACCGTGAGAGAGTCGTCCACCACCAAAACCAGCGGCGCAGCAAGCACCGGCTGGCCCGACGATGACAGCGGCTGACCCGCCTGAGGGTCGAGCAAGGCAGCCTGCGTCGCAGCGCGGGCGCTCTCGCCAAACAGGGTCGCCAAGGCCACCGGGTTGTAAATGAGGGCCACGTTGCCGGAGGGAAGCAAAGTCATTCCAGCCAAGCCGGGCACCCGCGACAACTGCGGACCGAGGTTTTTCACCACCACCTCTTGGTTGCCGACCACTTCGTCCACGTGCACGGCGATGCGTTGTTGCGCACTGCGGATGACGACCACATGTTGCGTGCGTGGGCCGCCGCGTTGGCTGTTTTCTTCACTGCGCGGGTGCAGCTGCAACAACGCGCCCAGCCAGAAGAATTGCAAGACGCGCTCGCCGAATTGGTAGCTGCCGCTGGCGTACGCAGCGGCTACTTCTGCGTCGTTGGCCCGACGCACCACTTCCACCAACGTCGACGGCACCGCCACCACAGCGTCGCCGCTGCGCAGCATGACCACTTGCGTGACAGCGGTGGTCAGCGGCAGCACCAGCTTGAACGCTGTGCCTTGACCGCTCGCAGTCGACGTTTCTATGCGACCGCCAATGGCGTTCACGTCAGACCGCACCACGTCCATGCCAACGCCCCGACCGGCCAGCTCGGTGATTTTCTCGGCAGTGGAAAAACCTGCCGTGAAGATCAGGTTGGTGAGCTCGCTGTCGGTGCAAGGCGCGTGCGCATCGAGCAAGCCACTGGCGATGGCTTTGTCGCGAATGCGCGGCAGGTTCAAGCCCGCGCCGTCGTCGCGGATTTCCACGCCCACTTCATTGCCACCTTGGGTGACCAACACCGCGATGGAACCCACGGCTTCCTTGCCGGCCGCGGTACGCAGGTCGGGTGCCTCGATGCCGTGGGTGACGCTGTTGCGTAGCAGGTGTTCAAACGAGGCGGTCATGCGGTCCAGCACGCCGCGGTCTACCTCGATGGAGCCGCCCAAGATGTCCATGCGCACCTGCTTGCCGGTCTCTTTGGCGGCCTGGCGCACCACGCGATACAGGCGATCGGACAAGCCTTCAAACTCGACCATGCGGGTGCGCAGAAGGTCGTCCTGGAGGTCGCGCGTCAAGCGCGCCTGAGCGACCAGTTCGTCTTCGGTTTTCTCCAAAGTGCGCTGCACAGTGCGCTGCACGGTGGCCACGTCATTGACCGACTCGGCCATCATGCGCGTCAGTTCCTGGAAGCGGGTGAAGCGGTCGAACTCCAAAGGATCGAAGTTTTGCGCCGCGGCTTTGGCAGCCTCCAGACGCGAACTCATTTGCGTTTCACCTTGCAACTCGATGTCGCGCAGCTGGCCGCGCAAACGCTCCAGGTTGTCGGTCAAATCGGCCAGCGACGAGCGCATGGTCTTGACTTCCACCTCGATGCGCGAGCGCGTGATGCTGACCTCACCGGCCTGATTCACCAAGCGGTCGAGCAAGGGAGCGCGCACACGCACCGTCGATTGCGAGGCGCTGACGCGGCCTGCCTTGGGCGCCGCGTTAGGCCCCGCACCCGCAAAACGCGACCAGTCGATGGGCCGCAATTCGGCCGCCGGCAGCAAGGTGCTGGCGCGCGTGCTGGCCAGCTTCAAGGCGTCGAGGGGTTCGGCGTCGCTGGTGTTTTCTAGTTCGGCTGGGGTGTCGGCTGGGGTGTCGGCTGGGGTGTCGGCGGGGGTGTCGACGCGGGTGTCGACGCGGGTGTCGAGGGATGTGTCAGTTTCGGCGGCTGACCGGAGGTCGGCGGCCGCGTCGGTTTCAGCGCGCAGCGACGCCAGTTTTTCGTGCTCAGGCGTTTCATCATGCGGGCTCTCGCCCGACATGGGTTCCAGGGCGTCAGCCGCAGGCAGGGCTTGGTCCAGCTCGGCTTCGAGCGCGGCGTGCGAGTCAAGCGGCGCAGCGAGCTGCGTCTCTGGCGCTGTCTCTGGCGCTGTCTCTGACGCTGTCTCTGGCGCTGTCTCTGGCGATGTCCCTGGCGGACGCGCCGCAGGCAGCGCATGCACAGACTGCTGGGCCGTCGTTTGCGCTGTCGTCAGCGGTTCAGGCGTGTATGAGCCATGGCTGCGAAGCGCTTCAAAAACACGCGTCAAACCGTCAGAGTGAATTTGCAGCGCGTCGATGTCGGTGGCCAGCGGGCGCTCTTGGCCCAACAAGGCTTCAATCCGGTTTTCCAGGCGATGGGCCATCTCTCCCAAGCGCATCGCGCCGGCCAAACGAGCGCCGCCCTTCAGGGTGTGCAGCGTGCGCATGGCCGAGGTGGCCATGCTCGGGTCGTGCGGGTTGTCGGCCCAGTCACGCAAGCGCGCCGACAACTGCGGTAAAAGCTCGGCGCCTTCTTCTTCAAAAAATACAAACAGTTCGTCGTCCAGGGCGTCAACCGCGTCGATCTCATCACTGTCTTCCTCAACCACCGCCGGCTCGTCCAAGCGGCCTCCCAACGCGATGACCTCGTCCGGCAAGGCCACGAAGGGCATGATTTGCACCACGCCCAATGTGTCGAAATCGGTGTCCAGGCCGGTGTCGGTGTGAGCGAAGTCTGTGTGAAACACAGCTTCATCCAGATCTACTTCCATCACCTCCGCGACCGCTGGGGTTTCTGCCAATTCATCGAGCTTCTGATCGCCTTGCGCGTTGATCTGAATGGGCTCAATTTGCACATCCAAAGGCGCCAAGCGTTCCTCAGCTTCGGCAGCCTCTGTCATTTCGAGCGCACCCACCACAGTGGTGCCACCGGCTTGATCGATGGCTGCAGTGAGGGTGTCCAAACGTCGGGCCGAACTGACCTCGTGGTCCAGCAGCTTTTGCAGCAACGCCGCCGACGGCGTCTGCAAGAAACCAGCCGCAAACTGATGCAGCAGGCGGCGTATTTCATCGGCCGCGTCATTGAACAAGGCGCCCTCTTCGCGCGTGCCTTCGCCGATGTTGTTCGAGCGTGTCAACGCGTGTTCAAGCGCACGCGACAGGTGCGACAAATCGGCAAATCCAACCGTGGCCGAACTGCCTGCCAATGAGTGCGCCAAGGCAATAGACGACTCGCCGACCGGCCGGTACAGCTCCATGCCCCATTCAGCCAGCTCGGTGCACAAACGGCGCGACAACTCGTCGGCCTCGTTCAGATAGATATTGAACAGCGGTATGCCTATGCGCAGCGGCCCGACCACTTTGACTTGCTCTTCCTCGGCGACAAGCGGCAGCGGTGCTGTCTCAGCAAGCCCGGGTGCAGCGTCTCGGGTCTGTGCAGGAACGGGATCCGCCGCGGGCAATTCAGCCACCAGGGCGCGGTCTTGCGCCAGGTTCAGATCAAGCTCGAAATCCAAGTCAAAGGGCTCGATGCCCGCGGTCCCAAACAGCGAGTCGGGCGCCGCTTTGTGGTCAGCCACGTCCTGAAATTCAGGCAAGTTGTCCAGCGCCCGCGTCGTGCCCATCATCGAATCGACGGCGTCGGTACCAGTTTCGCTTTCAGTGTCGGTCTCGGTTTCGGTTTCGGTTCCAGCGTCGATTCGCGCGGCGGTGGCCAAATCGACAGCAGGGGCAGCGCGTGGCTCGTCCAGAAAATCGAAGTTGAGGTCGAACGACACTTCTTCGAGCCGCAGCTCGGGCACCGCGGCCATCGGCATGGTCTCGGCGAAGCTTTGCACGTCGAGCAACTCAGGCGCGGCCATTGGCGGCGGCTCGGTTGCATTGGTCGATCCAAATGCAGGCGCAGTTTCAGTTGCAGTTTCAGGCGCAACGGCAGGCGCAAGTTCGCCGGCTCGCAAAGCTCGGGCCGCGTCCTGAATCGCGGCAGCGGTACGCCGGCCGTCGCTGCCTGATGCAATGTCTTCAATCCAGGTGTGCAGGCTGTCCAGCGAAGCTTTTGTGAAGCGGAGCAAGGGCTCGTCCGCACCTTGCTGTTCTGCCAGCACGGCGTTGTAGACCTGCTCGCAGGCCCACGCCGCCTCACCAAATTGCTTCAACCCCACCATGCGCGAACTGCCCTTGAGCGTGTGAAATGAGCGCCGCACAGCGGTCAGTGAAGGCAGTTGGTCGCCGCTTGCGCGACGTTGGCTCAGCTCGGCGCAAGCTGCCTGCGCATCGGAGATGACTTCGCGGGCTTCTTCCAAGAAGATGCTGCGCATTTCATCGTCTTGCGTCATGTCCAGCACCATCGGTCTGGAGATCAAGCTGGGTGCGGTTCTCTCATTCGCAGCTTCGAGTTCTTTCAAGCCCGTGGGCGCCGTGGAAGTCGCCAAAAAGTCGACCAAGGCGTCTGACAATTTCGCGCGCGCGGCGGCGATTTCGGCGTCGCCCGAAGCCATGGCCAGCGCGCCGCGTGATTTTTGCGCGGCGGAATAAAGCAGCGGTTGATCGGCCACCTGGGCCGCGTTGGTGAGAAGGTCCAACTCGCGCGCCACCTCGGCCGCAGAAACGTCTTCGCGCATGGCGGCAAAGGCCAGCAGTTGCGCTTGCTCCAGCAAGCCCGGCGCGCCGACTGCATTGCTGGCCGCGCTGTTGTCCATCTTGCTGACCGCAGCACCTGGAGCCGCCGTCGCGTTCTCAGCCACACCAGCGTCGGCGCCGTACACCTCTGCGCGCTGGCGCTCATCACTGCGACCCATTTGCGCACGCAGACTGCGCGTGGTGGGGTCGTAGACAAACAAGGACTTGGCGAGTTGAGGTTGCACCACGAGCATGTCGATCAAGAAGCCCAATGCGCCCAGGTTTTCAGCCAGACGGTCAAACAGCCGCACTTGCTCGGTGTGCGGCTCTGAGCCGACTTCGCTGGATTCGTGACTGATATGGTGATCGTGTTGGCTCGTCACCAGTTCGTCGACATCTTCGCGCATGCCCAAAATCGCGGCGCAGGCGTGGCCCATGCCCAGCACCGACAACACGCCGCGCATGGACGACAGTTGAGACGCCACAGGAATCAACACACTGCCGTCTGACGGGTTGCGGAAAAACTGATCAATCACACGCTCCACTTCAGACAGCGAGGCCCGCAACTCTTGCACCACGCTGCCCATGGTTTGACGATCTGAAACGCGGCGGTAAAGATCCTCCATCCATCCTTCGAGCGGCTCGCTCCCGTGCCCTTGCCCTTGCCCGTTCCCGTGACTCTGCCGCACCGCAGCAATGCGCTGCGCCAAGCGCTCCACGCGGCTGGCTTCTTCGGGGGCATCGAAGGCAGCGTCTTCCAGAGCCGCGTCGACATACAACAAACTCGTGGCCACTTCCATCGCCAGTTGCGTGTTGGGCACGCTGCCAGCTTGCTGGGTTTGCACGATGGTGGTTTGCAATTCGGTGGCCAGCACATCACCCGCTCGGAACAGGCGCGTGAGCGAGTCGCCCACCAGACTGAACTGCTCGGTCAGGCCGCTGAGGCGATGCATTTCACCGCCCGCCACCGCCGACCACGTCTCCTTGGCCGCCGCGACGCGCTTGCGAGCCTGCGCGATCAGCGCCGGATCAAAGCGACCCAGCGTGGCGGTGGTGTAGTCGGCCGGCGCGTGGTGCACCAAGCCGTAGGCATCGCGCGCCGCTGCCAAACGCGCCGCGGGTTTGACAGCGCTCGGTGCGCTGGCCTGAGCACAAAAGAACAGCAGGTCTTGCGCCAGACGCTCGGACACTTCAGCCGTGCGATGTTCGGCATTCGCGTGAGCGATCAAGCGCAGCTGCGCCAAAAGGCGAGAGGCCACGCGCTTGCTGAACAAATCGGCCTTCAGCAAGCCCAGGGTTTGCGCTTCAAAAACCGCGGACGCGAGCTTCCACAAAGTCGCAGCACGCGGATTGGCTGGCACAGGTGCATCGCCCATGTCCGCGCTTGCTCCGAGCCCAGCGCACAAGTCGCTGAGACTCTGCGTGATGGCGGGCGAGGCACCACGCATCAAGCCCAACAAGCGCCGTTCGACGAGCGAAATCGCCTCAGCGTTGGCCTGAACCAAAGTTGCTGACGGATCGTTGGGCAGCACTTGCCATTGCCAGTCGAGCATCCACAGGTCGGCCGGGTGCGCGCGGTTGGTGCCGGTCGCGTCTTGCACTGCCTGGTACTGGGGAAACAAAGACAAGGCCGACACGGAATTGCCCGCCAGCATGCGCGACAAATAATCCAGCAGCGCGAACGATGCGCGCTCGATGTGACCCACCGCGCTGGGCGTCAGCAATTGCGGCTTGGTCGCCGCGCGCTGCACCAAGGTTTCGCAGGTCCGCAGCAAGGTCGCCGCAGCGGTCAGCCCCACCATTTCCAGGGCGCCCACGCCTTGATGCAACTGCTGGCGTGCCGTGCGCAGTACCGACGGATCTACCGCGTCCACATCGGAGCCCGCCATGGCATCTGATTCTTTGATGAAGCGACGCAACGCTTTGTGGGCGGCTTCCAGCGAACGGCGCAACTCGCCGTGCACCCAAGCCACCGCGCTCAAGTCGGCATCAGAGCCAGAGGCCGTGCCCAGCGAAGACTCCTCATGCATCGGGGCGCTGGTTGCAGGGTTTGGAGCTTGCATGCGATGCTTTCGATGCTTTGGGTGAGTGAGTCTGTGCGGCGGCTTGATTCAACTGAGTCAGAGGCTCAATCGATCTTGAAGCGGGCCACCGACTGCCTCAAGTCCTCTGCTGTTTTTGACAACTCGCGCACCATTTGCGCGGTCGAACGGGTGCCTTCGCCGGTTTGCTCGGTCACCGCAAAAATATGCTGAATGTTGGCGGCCACCACGTTGGCCGATTCGGCTTCGCGCAGTGCCTGCGTTGAGATCTGTGCAATCAAATCAGACAGCTGACGCGAGACGCGGTCGATGTCACCCAGCGCAGTGCCGGCCGCGTCGCTGAGTCGGGTTCCTTCCACCACGCCCTGCGTCGACCGCTCCATCGCGCCCACCGCATCTTGGGTGTCTGTTTGAATGGTTTTGACCAAGGCCGCAATCTGGCGCGTGGCATCACCTGATCGCTCGGCAAGACGCTGCACTTCTTCTGCCACCACCGAGAAACCGCGGCCTGCATCGCCGGCCGAAGCAGCTTGAATGGCCGCGTTCAGCGCCAGCACGTTGGTTTGCTCGGTAATGTCGGAAATCAGCTCTGTGATCTCGCCAATTTCCTGCGAAGACTCACCCAGCCGCTTGATGCGTTTGGAGGTTTCTTGGATTTGGTCGCGGATCGAGTTCATGCCGCCGATCGTGTTTTGCACTGCGCGCAACCCCGTCTCAGCCGCACTCAACGACTGCCGTGCCACCGCAGCAGTTGTCTGCGCTTGGGCCGACACGTCATTGATGCGTCCGGCCATTTGCAACACCGACTCACCGGTGTCGCGAATCTCGCGCAACTGTTCGCTGGAAGTTGCCAGCAGTTCGGTGGACGTGGCTTCGACTTGCAAGGTGGTCTCGGTCACGCGACCCGCAGTGCCTTGCACCTGCGCCACCAAGTTGCGAAGCTCTTCGACCGTGTAGTTCACCGAATCGGCAATCGCGCCAGTGATGTCCTCGGTCACCGTGGCTTGTTGGGTCAAATCGCCCTCGGCCACCGTCTGCAATTCGTTCATCAAACGCAAAATGGCGGCTTGGTTGGCATCGTTCACCCGCTTGGCTTCTTGCTCTTGACGCTCGGCCTCCATGCGCTGGTTTTGTGCAAGTGCAGAACGCTGACCCTGCTGCGCCACATACAGCCGCAAAAAGCCGTAACCGCCCGCCAGCAGCGCCAAGGCCGACAGCACCAGGAAGACAAGGCTCAAACCGCCGAAGCCGGTGTCGCCGCTCAAGCGGCCTTGCACTTCTTCAAGGCCTTTGCGCAGCGCCTCGCTGTCGCTCAAGATGGAGGCCTGCGCTTCACGCGCGGCCACCAAGCCTTGCAAATTGCCCAAAATAAACTGCGCCTCGCCGCGCATTTCTTCGTACTGTTTCAACAGCACACCGAGACGCTCTTTGGTTTGCGGGTCTTTGGTTGCCGGCAATTGCAGCTCGCTGTTGCCGTCGTTCAAGCCTTGGGACACGTCGCGAAATGTGTTCAGGTCTTTGCCCAGCAAGAACACCGCTTCGGGGCTGACGCCCTCTACCGTCAAAAATTCATTGGCGCTTTTGCCGATGCGCTGCGTCAGCATCACCAACTGCCCGACGGCAGCCAAAACCGGTGCCGGGGCTTGCTGTTGCAGCTTGAGTGCGGCGATGGTCTCCGCTGTGTCGAGCAAGTCTGACGACTGCCGGTTGATGGAGCGCAGCGCCAAACCCGATTTGGTCAGGGTGTCTTTTTGGGCCACCACGGTGTTGGCGCTTTTTTCAGCCTTGTCGACCAACGGCAGCATCGGTTCCAGCAGCGGCTGAACCGACGCGGGCGCGGCCGCCAACGAACCGTCGCCAGTGCGCAGCCCGCGCACGACTTGAGTCAACACGTCGGCGCTTTCGCGCACCTCCACAAACGCCTGCGGATTTCCCACCAAGGCCTGCGACACCGATTTGGCCAAGCGCTGCGACTGCATCAAGGCCTTGCCACTGGCGGCCACCTGCGCCGAGCCGCGATTGGCCGAAACCAGCGACGTGGCGACCATGGCGATCACACCCAACAAACCCAGCACCACCAAGGCAGTCAGTATGTTTTGTTGAGTCGCCTGCGACTTGTTCCCGATCAGGGGCAGGCCGGAGCTGGCCAGCGGCGTCAAGGCATCGCTGTCGGCGTTGCGCAACTCGGCGTAGTCGGCCAGCTCCGAAGCCGTCTGTTCGCTGATGATCGAGGTGTCGATTGAAGAGGAAAGCTGCGCCGTGTTGATGTGCGTGTCCTCGGCGTCAGCAGTCGCTGCTTGACCCATCGCGGCTTGTGCTGCGGACGTGGACGATGCCGACGAAGCGGTCCTGTGGGCCAATTCACCCATCACAACTTCAGCGTGCGGCGACGCAGGAGACTTGAATTTGTCTAGGAAGCTCATAGAGTCCTCGTACGGAGTCGGGATCGGAAAATATCGAAAAAATCAGAGCGGAAAAGACAGATCAAAGCAAGCCTTGAATCGCCCCGCTCAGACCGAAGTGATTGCAACGATGTTCAGAAACGCTTCGTCCAGCGCGAGCTCGGTCAAATGAAGTTCTTGCCAGATGAAACCTGCTTCATCGCGGTACATCTGGCCCACAAAAGACGGATGCTGGCCTGTTGCAGTGGCATTCGCATCTGCCTCGTGCGGCGTCAGTTGGTGTTCATTTTTCAAACCGGCCAGCCTGTCTACCCAGAGCGCGCAGTTGATGTCAGAGGCTGCATTGAAGGCAACCAAACGCGCCTGCTCGCGCACCGCGTCTTGCGGGCGACCTTGGGACTTGACGTCCAAGAAACGCGCCAAATCCACCACGCCGTGCAGGTGACCACGCAAATTGGCCACGCCCATGAACCAAGGCTGCGCATGTGGAACCGGCGTCACGGGCGCCATGGCAAAAATCTCACCCGCGTCTTTCAGCGCAAACAAAAATCCGCGCGCACTGCATTCCACAGCCAGCCATGAGCGTCCTGAAGGCTGAGTGCGCGCGGCTTGCAGGCGATCAGCCAAACGGCTTTGAAGTTCGCGCAGCGCTTCTTTGTTGGCCATTCAGGAGCTCAGATTTTTGCGGATTGCAAGTTGCGGATTGCGGATCGCCAACAGCGTGGACGGCTTCAATCGAAGGCGCGAATTTTGCCAACCAACTCGTCTGCATTGACGGGTTTGACGATGTAGTCACGCGCGCCTTGGCGCATGCCCCACACCTTGTCTGTTTCTTGGTTCTTGCTGGTGCACATGATCACGGGCACTGCGGCAAAGCGCGGGTCTCGGGTAATGGCACGCGTCAGCTGAAAGCCGTTCTGGCCTGGCATCACAACGTCCATCAGGATCAGATCGGGCGTGGCTTCAGCCAGCTTCCGCATGGCTTCTTCACCGTTCTCGGCAGTGCGTATGGAGTAGCCGCGTTTGGTCAGCAACTCAGACAGGTAATGCAATTCGGTTTTTGAATCGTCAACCAGCAAGATGTGTTGGATCGTCATCGTCATTTCCTTCGGATGCAAGCGCGGGTGCAGACGTGGGAGCACGCGCGGGTGCAAAAAGTTGGCGCGCGATTCAGTGCGAAAAAACGCTTGACTCGATGCTCTCGCGGAACCGCAGCGTTTGAAATATCGAAGACAGCCGACATGGCGTCGCTTTTCAAACGACTCGCCGGTGAGTCTGAACCGCTTGCAGCAATTGATCTTTGGTAAACGGCTTGGTCAGGTAGTCCTGCGAGCCCACCATGCGGCCGCGCGCTTTGTCGAACAACCCGTCTTTGCTGGACAACATGATGACCGGCACAGATGAGAATTTTGAGTTGCGTTTGATGATGGCGCAGGTCTGATAACCGTCTAGGCGCGGCATCAGAATGTCGCAAAAAATCAAATCGGGGGAATGGTCGTTGACCTTGGACAAAGCGTCGAAGCCGTCTTCGGCCAACAACACCTCATAGCCGCCTTGTTTGAGAAAAATCTCTGCGCTGCGCCGAATGGTGTTGCTGTCGTCGATGACCAACACCTTGAAGGATGACTTGCTGGCGTTGGATTCCGTCTCGTGACCGGGCACCGCTACTGAGTCGTTCGCTGGGCTTTCATTCATCACTGAGCATTCTCCTCAACGAATTTTCCAAGCGGCTCTCAAATTGCAACCGTCATGCACCGGTCGACTCGCAGCAGCGTGGCTGCAAGAAAACCAACCAATTCAGAGTTGCACCATTTCAAAATCTTCTTTGCGGGCGCCGCATTCGGGACATGTCCAATTCATCGGTACCGCTTCCCACTTCGTTCCAGGCGCCAAGCCGTGCTCTGCATCGCCTATTGCTTCGTCGTAGATCCATCCACAGATCAGGCACATCCACGTTCTTGATTCGGTCGCTGCTTCGGTCACTTCGATGGTCTCTTTGCTTGGCGTGCTGTTGCGCCGTTTTAGGTGCGTTTTCAAGGCCGCTTTTGTGTTCGCGTTGATGGTCGCCAACAGCGTCAAACGGCTTCTTCAACGTCTCTACAATCTGAACTCATTGTAGTCACGCACAGACTCTAAAAAACCCAATGTTCTCAGAGCTCTGCGCCAGATTCCTCACGTTTGTCTTGAGGTGTCATTGCAGTCCAAAAACGTCTTGCGACACCCTGAAACTTTCGGCTACAAAATCTTGAAATCAAAAGCCCATGACCGCTGACCTCAGCCCCACCACCAACCCGGCGGAAGTCGACGCCGATTCAATTGCCCCGGCCTGTGTGATGAGCTTCAACGCCAGCGACGCCACCGGCGCGGGCGGCTTGGCGGGCGACGTCGCCACCATCGCAGCCATGGGCGCGCATGCGTTGCCGGTCGTCACCGCAGTGGTGCTGCGAGACACCGCCGAAGTGTTTGATCACCACGTGATCGATGCTGATGTGGTGGTCGAGCAAGCCCGCAGCGTGCTTGAAGACGTGACCATCGCCGCCTGGAAAGTCGGCTTTCTGGGTTCAGCTGAAGGCGTCAGCGCGGTCGCGGAAATCCTTTCCGACTATCCCGACGTGCCGCTCGTGGCCTACATGTCGAACCTGTCATGGGTAGAAGAAGACGAGCAAGCGGCCTACCTGGACGCCTTCCGTGAACTCGTGCTGCCGCAAACCGAAGTGCTGGTGGGCAGTCATCAAACTCTCACCGATTTTTTGTTGCCCGATTGGTCGGCCGAGCGCCCGGCGTCGCCGCGCGAATTGGCTGTGGCAGCGGGCGAACACGGAACGCGTTTTGTGTTGGTCACCAGCGTCTTGGTGCAAACCTCCAAATCGCCAGAGCAGTTTTTCGACAACGTGCTGGCCTCGCCGCAAGGCGCCATCACCGGTGAAAAATTTGAACGCTTTGAGGTGAGTTTTGTGGGCGCCGGCGACACCTTGTCGGCCGCGCTGGCGGCACTTTTGGCCTCGGGCACCGAACTGCACACCGCCGTGGGCGAAAGCCTGGCATTTCTCGATCAAGCGCTGGACGCGGGCTTTCGTCCCGGCATGGGCAATGTGATTCCCGACCGCTTTTTCTGGGCCTTGCCGCCCGGCGAAGAAGAAGGCTTGGAAGGCGAAGGCGGCCCGCCCGAAATGCCTGGCGGCTCGCGCCAGGTCCACTGAAAAATCCACTCATACAAATCCACTTGAAGCAGTGCACGACGAGAAGTGCGTAGATTGCCTTTCCAGCCACAGATTTTGAATTGAAGTCCTCTGAATGAAAACCAACGAAGCCCTGTTCCAACGCGCCCAAAAAGTGATCCCTGGTGGCGTGAATTCGCCTGTTCGCGCCTTTCGCGCGGTCGGTGGCACGCCGCGCTTCATCGCGCGTGCAGAAGGTGCCTATATGTACGACGCCGAAGGCCAGCGCTACATCGACTACATCGGCAGTTGGGGGCCGATGATCCTGGGTCATGGACATCCGGCGGTTCTGGACGCGGTGCAAAAGGCAGCGCTTGACGGCTTTTCGTTTGGTGCGCCGACAGAGCGCGAAGTCGAGCTGGCCGAAGAGATTTTGAAGCTCGTGCCCAGCATGGAACAAGTGCGCATGGTCAGCTCGGGCACCGAAGCCGCGATGAGCGCGCTGCGCTTGGCGCGCGGTGCCACCGGCCGCAACAAGTTCATCAAATTCGAGGGCTGCTATCACGGTCACGCAGACGCGCTTTTGGTCAAGGCCGGTTCAGGCTTGGCCACCTTCGGCAACCCGACCAGCGCGGGCGTGCCCGATGAGGTGGTCAAGCACACCGTGGTTCTTGAATACAACCATGTCGGGCAATTGGAAGAAGCCTTCAGCTTGCACGGCGCAGATCTGGCCTGCGTGATGGTGGAGCCCATTTGCGGCAACATGAATTTCGTGCGCGCCAGCGTGCCCTTCATGACGCGCCTGCGCGAGCTTTGCACGCAGCATGGCGTGCTCTTGGTATTTGATGAAGTGATGACTGGTTTTCGGGTGGCTTTGGGCGGTGCGCAAAGCCTGTACGCGACCTTGATACCGGGCTTTGCGCCGGATGTGAGCGTGTTCGGCAAGGTCATTGGCGGCGGCATGCCGCTGGCGGCCTTTGGCGGCAAGCGCGCGGTGATGGAACAGCTCGCGCCGCTGGGAGGCGTGTACC
>JBBRGA010000051.1:0-21466 GCA_038241115.1 Burkholderiales bacterium
GGGCTCAGCCAACGGCAGCTTCACACCGCACGCTTCAAAAATTCAATGCGCGTCAGCCGTCTTGGCAGCCGCGATGGCACCCGCTTCGTCGCCCTTGGCGCCATTGAAGAAGATGTTCAAAACCACTGCGGCCACGGCGGTCAGCAAGATGCCCGACTCCAGCAGCGGGTGCAGGCCGTGGGCCATCTGCTGCATCCAGCGCGGCGCCACCAACGGAATCAAGCCAAAGCCGATGGCCAAAGCCACGATGTAGAGGTTGTTGCGATTGCCCTTGAAGTCCACCGTGGACAAGATGCGGATGCCGGTGGCCGCCACCATGCCGAACATCACCAGCCCAGCGCCGCCGAGCACGAACAGCGGGATGGATTCAACGAAGGCTGCCATTTTGGGCAGCATGCCCAGCACCAGCATGATCAGGCCGCCAGCCACGCAGACCCAGCGGCTCTTCACGCCGGTCACGCCTACCAGGCCGACGTTTTGCGAGAAGCTGGTGTAGGGAAAGGTGTTGAAAATTCCGCCAATCAAGGTGCCCAAGCCGTCGGTGCGCAAGCCCGCGGCCAGTTCCTTCTGCCCGACCTTTTTGCCGGTGATGTCCGACAGCGCCAGGAACATGCCGGTGGATTCGATCATCACCACGATCATGACCAAGGTCATCGTCAAAATCATGATCGGGTCAAAGGTGGGCATGCCGAAGTGAAACGGCAACACCACATCGAACCAGTGCGCCTTGCCTACCTTGTCGAAGTTCATCTTGCCCATGGCGATGGCCACCACGCAGCCGGCGATGATGCCCAGCAGCACCGAAATGTTCGCGAAGAAACCTTTGGCGTACTTCACCAGCAGCAGGATGAAGATGAGCACGGCCGCGGCGACGGCCATGTTGTCGAGCGCTCCGTAGTTCAGGTTGTCGACCATCGGGATCGGGCCTGGCAGTTTGATGGCGGGCGGCGCTGCGCCAGTCGGCATCGATGCGGCGGCAGCGACTGCTTTGGCCTTGGCACCGTCCACCATGGCGACCAATTTTGGGACGTCCACGCTTTGCGCCAGCGGTGCGGGGCCGCCCATGGCCCAACCCACGCCCACACGCATCAGGCTGATGCCGATGATCGCGATGATGGTGCCGGTGACCACCGGCGGAAAAAAGCGCAGCATCTTGCTGACCACCGGCGCAATGAGCAGCGAAATGATGCCCGCGCCGATGATGGCGCCGAAGATCGCGCGCGCGCCCTCTGCGCCCGGCACGGCATTGGCGAAGGCCACCATCGGGCCGACGGCGGCGAAGGTCACGCCCATCATCACCGGCAGCCGAATACCGAAATAGCGCGTGAAGCCCAGCGACTGGATCAGCGTGACGATGCCGCAGGCAAAGAGGTCGGCGGAAATCAGCAAGGCCACTTCTTCAGGGCTGAGCTTGAGCGCGCGACCCACGATCAATGGCACGGCGATGGCACCGGCATACATCACCAGCACATGCTGAAGGCCCAAGGCGGCAAGTTTGCCGGTGGGCAGTACCTCGTCTACTGGATGAACGGTTGTGGTGGTCATGGTTGTCTCCTGAGTCAAAAGTTTTGGCGAAATGACCTTGGATCGACGTCGAGGCCAGGGTTGGGCTGTCGGCGCACGGACGCAAGGCCGCACGCCGACTTGCGGGGAATCACAGGGCCGGTGCGCCTGCCTCGAACCAGCGTCGAATCAGCGCGCGCTCGTCGTCGGTGATTTGCGTGGCGTTGTTCATCGGCATCTGTTTCAACACCACCGACTGTTGGTAAACCTGCTGTGCATGGCGGCTGATTTCCGCGGCTGAATCGAGCCTGACGTTTTTGCTCTGGACCGCGGGGCCATGGCACATGACACAGCGCTGGGTGACGATGTCTTGCACCTGTGCAAACGTCACTGGCGCGGCCGAGACGCTGCTGACGGCCTGGGCCGCAGGTGGCGCGGGCATGGTGGCTGCGATGGTGACGCCGAGCAGCACGGTGCCGGCGATGGCGTAATGCCAGGGCACCGGTTTGCCGTAGGCCAACGCCTTGTGCCGCAGCGCAAACGACAAGCGGATCAGAGCACCCGCCGCCATGATCGCCACCAGCACCAACCAGTTGTGCGGGGCGCCGTAGGTGAAGCCGTAGTGGTTGCTCATCATCGCGAACAGCACCGGCAGCGTGAAGAAGGTGTTGTGCACGCTGCGCTGCTTGCCGCGCTGGCCGTGCACTGGATCGACGGGCTGACCGGCACGGATGGCTGCCACCACGGTGCGTTGCCCCGGAATGATCCAGAAGAAAACGTTACCGCTCATCGTCGTGGCAATCATGGCGCCGACCAACAAAAACGCTGCGCGTCCAGCAAACAAGTGGCAGGACAGCCACGACGCGAAGACGACGAGTAAAAAAACGCAGCCGCCGACCACCAGGTCGCCCCGCTTGCCACGCCCCAGCGTGCGACAGATGAGGTCGTACAGCACCCAAAAGGCCACGAGGAAGGCGAGCGCGGTCGTTACCGCAGCCGCAGGCGACCAATCGAAGATCGTTTTGTCGATCAGGTAAGTGCTGGCGTTGTAGAGGTAAGTCACCGTGAACAGCGTGAAGCCGGTCAGCCAGGTGGAATAGCTCTCCCACATCGACCAGTGCAACTGGTCGGGCACGTAGCCCGGCGAGACCGGGTACTTTTGGTGGTGGTAGAAGCCACCGCCGTGCACTCCCCACTGCTCGCCGCCAACGCCTTTGTCGGCGTCGGCCTTGTTTTTCGGCGGCGTCAGGCTGTTGTCTAGCGAAACAAAGTAGAACGATGCGCCTATCCAGGCGATGCCGGTGATGATGTGGGCCCAGCGCAGCAGCAGGCTGACCCATTCGAGCAGAAAGGCTTCCATACGGTCCTCACAGGGTTGGAAAGTGCCGCCGTTTCACTGGCTTCACTTTCCCCACCACAGCGGGCTCTGTGAGGAACAACATCGCGACCAAAGGCAACTCGTCCAACTGGGATGAGAGCCTCTGCGCTCCGCGGCGACGTGACATAAACTGTATACGAAGCTGCACACACTCAAGAATTAGTAAATACCCTGTGCGTCACCGCCAAGCCACCTGGCGCACATCAACATGCCTACGAACCGCGATAGGTCGAGTACGCATAGGGGCTGACCAGCAACGGCACGTGGTAACGCGCAGCGGGGTCGGCAATGCCGAAATCAAGCTGCACATCGTCAATGAACGGTGGTTCGGGCAGCACCACGCCCCGGGCGCGAAAGTACGGTGCCACCGAGAACACCAGCCGGTAGCGGCCTGCTGCCATGGTCTGCGCATCCAGCAGCGCGCCGCCTTCGTTGCGCCCGTCAGCGTTGAGGGTGAAGGTCTTGATCGTCTCGACGAGCGCGCCGTCAACGCGCTGCAATGTCACGGCCATGCCGGCGGCAGGGCAGCCGTTCATGGTGTCGAGCACGTGGGTGCTGAGGTGTCCCATCGGGGTTCCTTTATGGTGGGTGGCGCCAGCCCACGCGGGCCGGACTGGAGTTCACGCCGGGTCGGCAAGAAGCTGGCCTGATGGGCGCAGATTTTTGCTTGCCATGCGGATCAAAGTGTATACACTACTGCATTCATGTCAATTGATTCTGGTAATCGCGTCATGTCCAATGCCATGCCCAGAGGCCGCGCCAGCCTCAAAGTGATCCAAGCCACCGGCGGGCCTGCGCGCGCGCCCCGTGTTGTCGGGCCTCGCACGAAGGTGGCCCTCGATCCGGCAACGGGCAGCACGCAACGCATCGCCTCGTCAATCACCGCCGCCATCGTCGAGCGCCGCTTGATGCCCGGCACCAAACTGTCTGAGCAAAAGATCGCTGACATCTTCAAGGTCTCACGCACCTTGGTGCGACAGGCGCTGAATCAGCTCAGTCGTGACCGACTGGTGGTGCTCGAGCCCGCACGCGGCGCTTTTGTCGCCACGCCCAGCGTCGAAGAGGCACGCCAGGTTTTTGAGGTGCGCCAAATTTTGGAGGCTGCGCTCACGCGGCGCCTTTGTGCGGTGATCAGCGACGCACAAGTGACCGAGCTGCGCCGCCATCTGCAGGCCGAGCAAGCTGCGGTGTCGAACACGGACGTGCCCGGGCGCACGCGGCTGTTGGCCGACTTCCACGTGGTGCTTGCAAAGATGCTCGGAAATGAGGTGCTGAGCCAACTGCTGACCGATTTGCTGACACGCTCGTCGCTGATCGCGCTGATGTACCAGTCCTCGCACTCGGCCGAGGCTTCATTGGCCGAGCATGTGGCCATCGTTGACGCCTTCGAGCGGCGAGACGTCAAGGCCGCCGTGCGTTTGACCATCGAGCACCTTGAACATGTCGAACAAAACCTGCGCCTGAACCCTTACGAGACCGATCTGGCCCAAGTGCTGAACCCGTGATGCCCATGCCCATGCCGATGCCCATATCCGCAACCATCTCCACCCGCTACCCCAGAGACCTGAAGGGCTACGGCCGCCAAGGCGTGCATGCCCAATGGCCCGGCCAGGCCCGCGTGGCGCTGCAGTTCGTTCTCAACTTTGAAGAAGGCGGCGAGAACTCGGTTCTGCATGGGGACGCTGGCAGCGAGCAGTTCCTGTCCGAGATGTTCAACCCGCCCGCCTTCCCCGACCGCCACCTGACGATGGAAAGCGTTTACGAATACGGCGCGCGTGCTGGTGTGTGGAGGTTGCTGCGCGAGTTTGAAAAGCGTGGCCTGCCGTTGACTATTTTTGGTGTGGGCATGGCGTTGGAGCGCTGCCCTGAGGTCACCGCCGCCTTCAAGGAACTCGGCCACGAGATTGCCTGCCACGGCTGGCGCTGGATCAACTACCAAACCACGGACGAAGCCACTGAGCGCGAGCACATGGCGCTGGGGATGGCGGCCATCGAACGCCTGACCGGCGAGCGACCGCTGGGTTGGTACACCGGTCGCGACAGCCCCCACACCCGCCGCCTGGTGGCCGACTTCGGCGGCTTCGAGTACGACAGCGATCACTACGGCGACGACCTGCCGTTTTGGTTGAAAGTCAAGAAGTCCGACGCGGCCATCGCGCCCCATCTCGTGGTGCCATACACGCAGGACTGCAACGACATGCGCTTTGCGCTGCCGCAAGGCTTTTCGAACGGCGACGCGTTTTTCACTTACCTGCGTGATGCCTTTGATGTGCACTACGCCGAGGGCAACGAGCGGCCTTCGATGATGAGCATCGGCATGCACTGTCGGCTGCTCGGGCGCCCGGGCCGCCTGCGCGGCTTGCAGCGTTTTTTGGACCACGTGGAAAAGCACGACCGAGTGTGGGTGGCACGGCGCATCGACATTGCACGCCACTGGAAGACAACCCACCCCTTCCAGCCCGACCAGGCTTTTGCATGGGAATGATCATGACCACAATGGAACAACTGAACGCGGCAGACCGCGCGGCCTTCGTCAACCTGCTGGACGGCACGTACGAGCATTCGCCCTGGATCGCAGCGCAGGCCTGGTCGAAGCGGCCGTTCAAAAGCCTGGCGCATCTCAAACTCGCCCTGGTGGATGAAGTTCGCAGCGCGGACCGCGATGCCCAACTCGGCTTGATCCGCGCCCATCCCGAGCTGGCTGGCAAAGCCATGGTCGCCAAGACGCTGACGGCGGAATCGACCATTGAGCAGGGCAAGGCGGGGCTGACAGACTGCACGGCGGCGGAATACGCCCGCATCCAACAGCTCAACGCCGACTACAACGCCAAATTCGGTTTTCCGTTCATCCTGGCGGTGCGTGGCCCGCGAGGCCTGGGCCTGGCCAAGGCCGAAATCATCGCCACCTTTGCACGCCGACTCGACAACCATCCAGACTTCGAGCGGGCAGAGTGCCTGCGCAACATTCACCGCATTGCAGAGATACGGCTGAACGACAAATTTGGTCACGAGCCCGCATTGGGCAACGACGTGTGGGACTGGTGCGCGCAGCTGGCCACGCACAGTGACCCGGGCTACGCAGAGCGTGGTGAGCTCACCGTCACTTATCTGACCGACGCACACCGCGCTTGCGCTCAGCAACTGGTGCACTGGATGCGCGCCGATTGCGGCTTTGACGAAGTAGAAATCGATGCCGTGGGCAACGTGGTTGGGGTCTATCACGGCACAGACCGTCAGGCCAAGCGGCTGATGACGGGCTCGCACTTCGACACCGTGCGCAACGCCGGCAAGTACGACGGTAGGCTGGGCATCCTGGTGCCGATGCTCTGCGTGCGTGAGCTGCACCGCCAGGGACGCCGCTTGCCTTACGGTTTTGAGGTCGTCGGCTTCTCCGAAGAAGAAGGCCAGCGGTACAAAGCAGTGTTTCTCGGCTCAGGCGCGCTCACGGGCCACTTCAACACCACGTGGCTGGACCAGAAAGACGTGGACGGCATCAGCATGCGCGAGGCCATGGTTCATGCCGGGCTGAACCCCGATGACATCCCCAAACTGCAACGCGACGCCAGCCGTTACCTGGGATTTGTGGAAGTGCACATCGAACAAGGCCCGGTGCTCAACGAAATCGACCTGCCGCTGGGCATCGTCACCTCGATCAACGGCAGCGTGCGCTATCTCGGCGAAATAATTGGCACGGCCAGCCACGCTGGCACCACGCCAATGGACCGGCGGCGCGACGCCGCCGCGGCTGCAGCAGAACTGGTTCTGGCCGTTGAAAAACGCGCTGCCGTGGTGCCTAACCTGGTGGGCACGGTGGGCATGCTGGAAGTGCCAAACGGGTCGATGAATGTGGTGCCGGGTCGCTGCAAGTTCAGCCTGGACATTCGCGCCACGACCAACGACGTGCGTGACGCCTGCGCCGTCGAGATTCAGGCCGAATTGACGGCCATCTGCGAGCGACGTGGCCTGCACTTCAAGCTCGAAGAAACCATGCGCGCCGCGGCAGCGCCGAGCGCGCCGCTGTGGCAACAGCGCTGGGAGCGCGCCGTGCAAGCGTTGGGGCTGCCGCTGTACCGCATGCCCAGTGGTGCCGGCCACGACGCCATGAAACTGCACGAAGTCATGCCGCAGGCCATGCTGTTCATGCGCGGCCTCAATGCTGGCATCAGCCACAACCCGCTGGAATCCATCACCAACGACGACACCGAACTGTGCGTGCGCGCCTTTCAAACCTTTTTGGACCAACTCGCCTCGGAGCCTTCATGAATTCAGCCGCCCTGTCTTACCTGTCTGCCAGCTACGACGCGATTGACGCCTGGGTTGATGCCCACTTCGATGAGGAGGTGCGTTTTTTGCAGGAACTGGTGCGCGTGCCCACCGACACTCCGCCGGGCAACAACGCCCCACACGCCGAACGCACCGCAGAGCTGCTCGCGGCGATGGGCCTGACAGCAGAAAAGCACCCAGTGCCAGCCGCCGAAGTCCACGCGGCCGGGATGCAAAGCATCACCAATCTGATCGTGCGTCGGCGTTATGGCGACGGCAAAACCATTGCGCTCAATGCCCACGGTGACGTGGTGCCACCGGGTGAAGGCTGGACGCACGATCCCTACGGCGGTGAGATCGTCGACGGCAAAATTTACGGCCGCGCCACGGCTGTGAGCAAGGGCGACATGGCCAGCTTCGCCTTTGCCGTGCGCGCGCTTGAATCGCTGGGAGCCAAGCTCGCCGGCAGCGTCGAGCTTCATTTCACGTATGACGAGGAATACGGCGGTGAACTCGGCCCCGATTGGTTGCTGAACCACGGCCTGACCAAGCCCGACCTGATGATGGCCGCCGGCTTCAGCTACCAAGTGGTGGTGGCGCACAACGGTTGCCTGCAGTTGGAAGTGACGGTGAACGGCGACATGGCCCACGCGGCCATTCCCGACAGCGGCACCGACGCAATGCAAGGCGCGGTGCAGATCCTGAACGCGCTGTATGCGCTGAACCACGACTATCTGTTGGTCAGCTCCGAGGTCGAGGGCATCACCCACCCCTACCTCAACGTGGGCCAGGTCAACGGCGGCACCAACACCAACGTCATTCCCGGCAAGGTGGTGATCAAGGTCGACAGGCGAATGATTCCCGAGGAAGACCCGGCCGAAGTGGAAGCATCGCTGCGCCACACCATCGCGCAAGCCGCCGCCGCGTTCAAGCCGCCGCGTGGCGGAAGTGAACTGCGCGTTGATGTGAAGCGCTTGTTGCTGTCGCGTGCCATGAAGCCCCTGGCAGGCAATCAGCCGCTGGTCAAAGCCATCCAGAAACATGCGCACGCCGTGTTCGGCGAGACCATTCCCGCGTTGGGCACACCGCTGTACACCGATGTCCGCCTGTACGTGGAGCGCGGTATCCCTGGTGTGATCTACGGCGCCGGGCCGCGCACGGTGCTCGAATCGCACGCCAAGCGGGCCGACGAACGCCTGGACCTGGTTGACCTTCGGCGTGCCACCAAGGTGGTCGCGCGCACGCTGCTCGATCTGCTGCAGTGAGTCTGACCACTCAGCCTAGACACCGCGGGCGGCAGCGGTATCCGGCCTCGGGGCATCGCGTCATCGCGGGCAGCGTCAAATCGCCGCCGCGGTGCCGAAGCCTTCACGGGTTGCGGGCACGCCGCCGCTGCGAATGGTCACGGCGCAATACTTGAACTCGGGGATCTTGCCGAACGGGTCAAGCGCCGCATTGGTCATCAGGTTGGCCGCCGCCTCGTAGTACGCAAAAGGCATGAACACGGCACCGGTGGGCGTGCCGTCGTCGCGGCGCACGCGAATGGCCACCTGGCCACGACGGGACTGCACCGTGATGGCATCACCGGGCTGCAGTCCCAGCGCCAGCATATCGGTGCCGCACAGCGAAGCCGTGGCCATTGGCTCCAGTGCATCGAGCACGGTGGCACGCCGCGTCATGCTGCCGGTGTGCCAGTGCTCGAGCTGGCGGCCCGTGATGAGCACAAAGGGGTAATCCGCATCGGGCCGCTCGTTGGCGGGAATGATGTCGGCGGGCACCAGATGCACACGCCC
Organism: Burkholderiales bacterium; assembly: GCA_038241115.1. Lineage (GTDB taxonomy): Bacteria > Pseudomonadota > Gammaproteobacteria > Burkholderiales > Burkholderiaceae_C > JANYJJ01. The sequence continues at coordinate 8,938 of JBBRGA010000051.1, forward strand.
GTCGTCGGTGTCGAAGCGGTCGTGAAACACGATGGGCTGGCCGGGGTCGTCCGCGCTAAGGCACGGATAGGTGACGCTCGACTCGCGCTGCAAGCGCTCCCAGGTGATGCCTGAAATGGCGGCGTGCATGGCTTGGCGCATCTCCTCATACACAGCGGCCACACCGGAATGTTCGCCCTCGTAGTTCCAATGCAGGCCCATGCGCAAGGCGATCTGCTGAATGATCCAGAGGTCAGGTTTCGCCTGACCCGGAGGATCGATCGCCTGCTTGCCCAGCTGCACCATGCGGTCGGTGTTGCTCACCGTGCCGGTCTTCTCGGGCCAGGCCGTTGCGGGCAGCACCACGTCGGCGAGCCACGCGGTCTCGGTCATGAAAATGTCCTGGACCACGAGATGCTCCAGACTCGCCAGCGCATGGCGCGCATGGTTCAGGTCGGGGTCGCTCATGGCCGGGTTCTCGCCCATGATGTACATGCCACGCACCTTGTGCGGGTCGGTGTCCGGCGCGAGCGCCTTGTGCATGATCTCCACCACGGTGTAGCCCGGCTGGTCGTCGAGCTTCGTGCCCCAGAAGTTCTCAAACCAGGCATGCGCGGCCGTGTCGGTCACGCGCTGGTAGTTCGGATACATCATGGGGATCAACCCCGCATCAGACGCACCCTGCACATTGTTTTGACCGCGCAAGGGATGCAGGCCGGAACCGGGCTTGCCGATCTGCCCGGTGACGGTACACAGCGCGATCAGACAGCGCGCGTTGTCGGTCCCGTGGACATGTTGACTGACACCCATGCCCCACAGAATCATCGCCGACTTGGAGGTGGCGAAGGCGCGCGCCACTTCGCGCAGCGTCTCGGCGGGTATGCCGCAGATGGGCGCCATGGCCTCCGGGCTGTAGCCCTTCACGTTTTCGCGAAGCGCTTCAAAATTGCCAACGCGCCTGGCAATGAAATCAGGGTCTGTCAGCCCTTCTTCGATGACCACATGGATCAACGCATTGAGCATGGCGACGTCGGTGTCAGCCTTGAATTGCAGGGTGCGCCAGGCATGCTTGCCAATGTCAGTGCCGCGCGGGTCGGCCACGACGATCTTGGTTCCCAACTTCGCCGCGTTCTTCATGAAGGTCGCCGCGACCGGGTGGTTGTTGGTGGGGTTGGCGCCGATGATGAAGATCAGCCCTGAATGCGCCACATCGTTCACCTGATTACTCACCGCCCCCGAGCCCACGCCTTCAAGAAGTGCCGCCACGCTGCTGGCGTGGCACAAGCGGGTGCAGTGGTCCACATTGTTGGAACCGAATCCGGTTCGCACCAGTTTCTGGAACAGATAGGCCTCCTCGTTGCTGCCCTTGGCGCTGCCGAAACCTGCCAATGACTTTTTGCCGTGCGCGTCGCGCAGGGTTTTCAGCGTGCCTGCGGTATGTTCCAGGGCTTCGTCCCAGGAGGCTTCGCGAAACACGCTGCTCCAGTCGGCCGTGTCACGGTTCAAGCTATTGATCGCCTCGGGGTCCTTGGGCACACCGGCCTTGCGGATGAGCGGCACGGTCAGGCGCTGCGGGTTGGCCGCATAGTCAAACCCGAAACGCCCTTTCACGCACAAGCGGCTGTGGTTGGCCGGGCCGTCGCGCCCTTCGACGCTGACGATGACGTTGTCCTTGACGTTGTAGGTCAGCAAACAGCCCACGCCACAGAACGGGCACACCGAGTCCACCTTCTTGTCCACCACCTGCGAGCCGATCAGGGTCTTGGGCATCAAGGCGCCGGTAGGGCAGGCTTGCACGCACTCGCCGCAGGCCACGCAGGTGCTGTCGCCCATCGCGTCGTCGACATCGAACACGATCTTACTGTGCGAGCCGCGCATGGCGTAGCCGATGACGTCGTTGACCTGCTCTTCGCGGCAGGCGCGCACGCAGCGGTTGCACTGGATGCAGGCGTCCAGATTGACGGCCATGGCGGGATGAGACACGTCCGCACGCGGCTGCTCGCGGCGCAGCGCACGCAACTCGGGCCGTGCAGTAACCCCCAGGCGTGCCGCCCAGTCCGACAGTTCCCCATGCGGCTGGGACTCGTCTTCGGTGTTCCATTTGTGCCCTGCATCCGGCATGTCCGCCAGCAGCATCTCCAACACGATCTTCTGACTCTTCACCGCCCGCGCGCTTGCGGCCTGCACTTCCATCCCCGCAGTCACCGCGCGGCAGCAACTCGGCGCAAGGGTCCGCTCACCCTTAATCTCGACCACGCAGGCGCGGCAATTGCCGTCGGGCCGCAGTCCGTCCTGGTAGCAGAGGTGCGGAATGTCCACGCCGTGCCGCTGTGCAGCCTTCAGGATGGTTTCACCTTCGAAGGCTTGCAACGTTGTGTTGTCCAGCATGAAGCTGACGGTCTGTGGCGTGATTTCTGCGAGCTTGGCGGGCGCGTTCATGTCAACTGACCTCATGGGCAAAATGTTGCAACACATGGCGCACTGGATTCGGCGCCGCCTGGCCCAGTCCACAAATCGAGGCATCAGTCATCACGACGTTGAGGTCTTCCAGCGTGTTTGCATCCCATACCTTCGCTTCCATCAGTGTGGCGGCCTTGGCCGTGCCGACGCGGCATGGCGTGCACTGACCGCAACTCTCGTGCGCAAAGAAACGCATCATGTTCAGCGCTGCACCGCGGGCCGTGTCCATCTGGCTCAGCACGATGATCGCAGCCGAGCCGATAAAACCCTGGTGGGGCTGCAGGGTGTCGAAATCCAGCGGCACATGGTCCAGACTGGCCGGCAGAATTCCGCCGGAAGCCCCACCGGGCAGATACGCGTAAAGCGTATGGCCGTCCGCCATGCCGCCGCAATATTCGTCAACCAGTTCGCGCAAGGTAATTCCCGCCGGGGCCAGTTTGACGCCCGGAAACTTCACCCGACCGCTGACGCTGAAACTGCGCAAGCCCTTGCGCCCGTTGCGCCCAAAGCCGCTGAACCAGTCCGCGCCTCGCTCCACGATGTCGCGCACCCAATACAGGGTTTCGAAGTTGTGCTGCAGTGTCGGCCGCCCGAACAGGCCAACTTGCGCGATGTAGGGCGGGCGCATGCGCGGCTCACCGCGCTTGCCTTCAATGCTCTCTATCATGGCGGACTCCTCGCCGCAGATGTAAGCCCCGGCGCCGCGTCGCAACTCGATCTTCGGAAGCCAGCACGGCGGATTGGCCACCAGCGCATCGATCTCGGCTTGCAGAATCTCACGGCAGCCGTGGTACTCATCGCGCAGGTAGATATACACCGCGTCGCACCCCACCACCTGCGCGGCGATCAGCATGCCTTCTAGAAAGCGATGCGGGTCGCGTTCGAGGTACGTGCGGTCCTTGAAGGTGCCCGGCTCGCCTTCGTCGATATTGACGGCCATCAGGCGCGGAGCCGGCTGGTCTCGCACGATGCGCCACTTGCGCCCCGCCGGGAATCCCGCGCCACCCAAGCCGCGCAGGCCGGAATCTTCCATGTCCTTCAGTACCGATGCCACGTCCCGGCCGCCGCTTGCCACGGCAGTGGCAAGCGCGTAGCCGCCCGCTGCGCGGTAGGCCGCAAGACGCACCACCGGCGGCGCGACCGACACCGAGGCCGCTAGGGGCGACACGCTCTGTTCTGCGTACGCAGCCGCAACGAAATCAGATGCGTCCTGTGCTGCGGGATGCGAAGCGAAGGCAGCATTGACCGTCGAAGCCACCGCCTCTGGCGTCGCGAACGGCACCGGATTCTGGTGCACCACCGCCACCGGCGCCTGCTCGCAGCGGCCGAGGCAAGGCGCGGGAATCACGCGTACATCTGCAGAGCCGAACAACGCGGACAGATTCTTGAGCAAGCCCTGCGCGCCTGCTATCTCACAGCTCAAGCCGTCGCACACCCGCACGGTGATCTCCGCGACTGTTGCGTCGCCCTTGACCACATCGAAGTGGTGATAAAAGGTGGCCACCTCATACACCTCGGCCATGGGGATGTTCATTTCGCGGGCCAACGCCACCAGATGCCGGTCGTGCAGGCAACGCCAGGCGTCATTGAGCAAGTGCAAATATTCAATCAACAGATCGCGGCGGTGGCCCTCTGCGGGCCTCTCGCCGATCAGGAACCTCACCTCCTGTAGCGAGGCATCGTCTACCTGACGCCCCTTGAGCTTGCTTTTGCGTCGGATCCGCTGCCGCATGTCCTCCACGCTGGCCAAAGTCGAAACGGTCTCGGTGGAGTTCGCACCCATGCTGTGTATTTCCTAAGTGATGCGGAAAACTGGACGATATTTCGCGACGGGCGGTTTACTCCCGGGCCTGCGAACGTCACACCGCGCTTCGCGCAATCTCAAAACCGGTGGACCCGCACGAGTCTTGTTCGCCGAATTCTTAGACGCCCGCTTTCTTGTCACGCAGATGCAGTGTCACGACATCGGCAATACGCGTCCAATCGATTAAATACATCGCCACATTCAAAAACTAAATGCGATCGCGTAGCGCGCGATTTAAATCGACAGGGTCCGGAAGAACACCGCTCCGACTTACCCAGCACTGCTCAACGAACTGGTGCCCCTGGAGGCCAGACCGGGCGACCTTCTAACCCACTGGCAGAGTTGAACCTCCAGACGTCGACAGTGCTAAGTCGAAACGTGTGGGCTCGCTTTAGGCATCAATTTGAGCTTGATGTTCTCCCATATTTTGGCCATGCCAAGAGGTTGGAATATCATAAAAATTATTATCAATGCACCAAACACCATTTGCTCCGCAGACGAAATGACTGTCGCATCGATGGTACCGTGAAACCAGCTGTTCCCGATAATGTTGAGCAGCACCGGGAATAGCAATATAAAAGCCGCTCCTATGAATACACCATTTATCGTGCCCAGCCCGCCTAAAATAACGATGAAAAGTATCTGGAACGATAACTTGATGCTGAAAGCCGCAGGCTCCACAGATTGTAGATAAGTGAATGCAAAGAGAGCCCCTGCCACACCGCAGTAAAACGAGCTGATTGCAAACGCCTGAAGTTTGGTCTTCAAAAGCGAAACACCCATGGACTCGGCTGCGATGTCCATGTCTCGTACAGCCATCCAATTTCTACCTGTGCTGCCTCTGGCCATGTTCATCGCAACCAATGTTAAAAGAGCAACGATACCAACCACAAGCAGATACATCGAAACCGGCGAATTGAGCGTCTTACCCATAATTACGATAGGCTGTGCAGTAATGATTCCCGATGAGTCGTAATTCTTGAACCAGCCGAATTTATCGATCATCCAGACAATAAAGAACTGCGATGCCAAAGTTGCCACCATCAAATATATTCCTCTTACTCTGAGGCTTGGCAGTCCGAACAGTATCCCAAATGCCGCAGCCACCAGTCCAGACAGTGTCAGCGCCAAAAGAAAGGGTATTTCAGGCACTCTCAAAACAAAATTGAAGCAGGCAAAGGCTCCAGCGGCCATGAACCCTGCGGCGCCAAGAGCGAGTTGACCGGTATAGCCAATTATAATTTGCTGTCCTATACCAGCCAGTGCCAAACACAAGAATGGTATTAATATAGAAACATACCAGTAGTTGCTAGGGACCACCATGGGAATCACAAGAACCGCGATAACCATCAGAGCAAGAAAGTTAAAAATGTCTTTCTTGGTAAACGTCATAAAAACAGGTTTCATAGATCAAACTCTCCTGATGATTTTTTCACCAAATATTCCCTCTGGCCTGTACAGGAGGAAAAGTATGGCCATTACGTAGGGAGCCCAACCTTCGATACCGCCTCCGAAGAATGGTCCTAGATAGACCTCTAGCACTTTCTCAGTTGCCCCGACGATCAAGCCGGCAAGAAGCGCGCCGCTTATTGATGAGAATCCACCAATAATTAGAACGGGCAATGCCTTCAAAGCCAAATCAACGAGTGCAAATTGAACACCCGCCCGCGCCCCCCACATCATGCCTGCAACCAAGGCGACGACACCCGCCGCAGACCAGACAAAAAACATAATGTGCTTCAACGGAATACCAATGGAGCTTGCAGCGCCTGGATCATCAGCCACCGCGCGCAGGCCAAGTCCTATCTTGGTGTATTTAAATATGAGCGTGATACCAGAAATCATCGTCAGTGCAACGACTGCCGCCGTAATGTCGAGTGCGCTGATGAATAACTTGAAATTATCTGCGATCCACGGTATTGGGAAATCCTTGATCCCGAGATCCAACTTTCTTACTTCGACTCCCCAAGTCGCTTGGGCCAATCCCTCAAGAAAAAACCCAAGACCGATAGTTGCCATTAACACGGTTTCTTCGCTTTGGTTGGTCAAAGGTCGCAAAACCAGCTTTTCCGTCAACAGGCCGAGGAGCATCATCAATAAAATCGTGATGAAGAATGCCACGATGAATGGCATGCCCAGTTCCATGAAACCAACAAATGAAAGAACCGCAAAAAATACCATAGCTCCTTGAGCGAAGTTAAAGTTCGACGAGGACTTATAGATCAGGACGTATCCCAGAGCAACCAACGAATACATTGTTCCAGACAGCAGTCCGGAAACGATAACTTCGACCAAGAATAATAATTTATCAATCATGGGAGACCCCCAAATAAGCGTCTATCACGGCTTGACTGGCTCTAACTTCCTCCGGTATGCCATCGCCGATAATTTTTCCGTAATCCAGAACCACTACTCGGTCAGAAATATCCATCACAACACCCATGTCATGTTCAATCAAAACTATGGTTGTTCCAATTTCGTCATTGACTTTAAGAATGAACCGACACATCTCCCTCTTTTCTTCGACGTTCATTCCGGCCATTGGCTCGTCCAACATCAGGATGTCAGCCTCTGTAGCGAGCGCACGTCCAAATTCAACTTTTTTCTGAAGACCGTAGGCGAGCTTGCCAACTGGTGTGTTTTTTATGTGGTCAATCTCAAGAAACTTGATTATCTCTTCACACTTTTCTCTATTCCGCCTGTCTTCGTTCATTGCTTTCGGGAGACCGAACCCCACCTGCAAGAAATTGCTGTTTGTATGAAGCGACCGGCCTACCAGTATATTATCCAGTACGGACATTCGCTTAAAGAGGGCGAGATTTTGAAAAGTCCTCGAAATACCATTTTTGGAAACAACATTGGGGCTGACCTTCTCAAGAACCCGGCCGTTAAAAAGGATGGTCCCCTCTTGAGGTTTATATATTCCGTTGATGCAGTTCAACAGTGAGCTTTTACCCGCACCGTTTGGTCCGATGATTGCTCTGACTTCGTGTTTCAGAACATTGAAAGAAATGTCTGTGATGGCTTTTACACCACCAAAGCGCAAGGATATATTTTTCAATTCCAAAACTGCATTGCCTATTGGGAATGTTCTGCCCTGTGTCATGCTGCACTCTCACTGCTCTCTTTACGTTTATGAGCATCTTTGAAATTTATTCTTCCGTCCTTTGAAATGCCCAAATATAACTCCTTAACTTTCTCATCATTCAATAAACTGGCCGCTTGGCCTTCCAGCTTGACATACCCTGTTTCGAGAATGTAGGCATAGTCAGCGTTTTTCAGTGCGATATTTGTATTTTGCTCTGACAATAAAATGCTGACTCCTTCTTTTTGATTCAATTCCTTCACTATGTTAAATATTTCTGCCACAAGCTGTGGTGCCAGGCCCATCGACGGCTCATCCAGCAGCAGCATTTTAGGTTTTGCCATCATCGCCCTTGCAACAGCCACCATTTGCTGCTCACCTCCTGAGGTGTACCCCGCTTGGCTTTTTCTTCTGTCCCTGAGTCGGTTGAAGTAGCCGTACATTCTCTCCAGCTCTTGACTCAATTCTGCTTTTGACAGCTTTCTTGAGTAGGCGCCAGCGATGATGTTCTCTTCAACGGTTAAATGCCCGAAACATCTTCGTCCTTCCAGGACGTGAACAACTCCCAGATGGACCAAATCTGTCGGCTGCTGTTTTTCGACAACAGTATCGTCATACTTTATTGAACCTTTTGTGACTTTGCCTCCCTCGAGGCTCAGCATGTTGGATATGGATTTCAAGGTTGTGCTTTTCCCGGCACCATTTGCACCCAATAGCGCCACGATCTTCCCTCTTGGAACACTAAGGGAAATATCGTGCAACGCCAGTATGGCGCTGTTGTACATTACCTCGATATTTTTAATCTCTAATATATTTTGCGAATTGACATTCATCAGAAGTCCTCGAATATTCTTTTCCAACAATAAGACCGGTTCTTAGGAACATTGTTTCGGGCAGCCTTGGCGTCATTCGCTTGGCAATTTGCCTCCAACAGTCAGTGCCGCTCCTAATTTGAGTCGAGCGCGTTCGATGTGTGCGCTGCAGCGCGAGCTTTGGGGGGCAGAACAGCGGGAAGTTGCCTTCATGATCCGGTGCGGTACCTAGCAAGCAGAAAAAGCTCGCGCTCCATCCACGCGCAACGACTGCATCCGGAAAACCTGATCTTGTCGGGGCTGATCAAACAAATAGGCCAGCCGCTCCTACTAAGTCACACAGGCAGGGCAAATGCCGATGTTCTGATCGGGTGAAAGAATTAAGTTTCGTTACTGCCTGCAATTCAGTTTTAATGATGCCTTCTACAACAAAAACGGCGGGGATAGTACCCGCCGCAATCGAAACGTTAAAAGTGAGTTTCAAGCTTTATCAAAATACAAATATCACCAAGAATTGAAATTATATTAAAGTCCTTCCCTTTATTTTAATCAACTGCATTTCTCAGCACTTTTTTGGTACGATCTTGGTTTCTTCTGCAAACTTAGCTGCTGAATCTTCGAGCAGCTGTCTGATAAATGAAGGGTCAAGTGGTGCTGTGTAAGGCCTCACACTATTAAATTTCTTGCCGTCCCATTGCATCAGTGCGAATTTGCCAGCGCCTTCATGGTTTGCGCACGTGAAGGCGAAGGGGGCAAGCATTCCGGGAACACCCAGTTGAGTCATTCGTGCCTCGGTCAGGTTGATTGCCTCATAACCATCCCGAAACTCTGCTCCCGTGACAGCCTTACCGATCTTCTTGTGTATCGTTTGGGCGTTTCTCAGCCCTTCAACCCACATCATTGCGGCGCCTAACCCGCGATTGTAGTAAACCGTTCCGACCCGACTTGGGTCACTCATGTTACCTTTTTTAGCGCCATAAACGGTCTCCTTGATTTTCTCAACCAAGGGATAACTTCCGGGTATCGCGTTCATGACGACATAAGTCCCTACCGCGGCTTGCCCTGCAGGGAACATATCTTCTTCGGCGCCACCGAAAGTAACGTACATCATTCGGTTACGCGGAAAATTGATACGCGCAGCGCTGTTCATGCCCGTCGAATTCATGCCGGAACCTGCGCCCCAGAAAGTGATCCAGTCAGGTTTTTCCTGTCTGATTTGTAACCATTGGGATTGTTGCTCCAGACCTGGAGAAACGACCGCGATTTCTACGAGTGTAATTCCCCAGTCTGCGGCAATCTTACGCATAGCTGGCAATGGTTCGCGACCGAATGCCGAATCAATATGAAGGTGAACGATCTTCTTCCCCTTCATGACTTTTTTGGCCTGGTCTTCTGTCAAGCTGTCGTTCTTAATATTCGCTTCTATCTCTGCCATAAATCGAAGTTTTACTGCGATCTGGTTCCAATAGGTGCTTGCTGCATTGAATACCCAAGGCCATACTCTTCCATCGGCGGCATCCGATCTTCCATAACCGTATTGGGCCAAGACGACATTGTCTGCGGCCATCCGATTAATCACGCTGTAAGCGCCAGGCGTCCCGAGGGTGTCAAACACCACCATCTTCTGACCGTCTTTGGTGGTCAGACGCTGATAACATTCAACTGTTTTCACTGCGTTGTATTCAGTCTCACATTCTTGCCACGTAAGCATTACTCCGTTTACGCCACCATTCATGTTGACATAATTCAAATAGTCGATTTGTGCACCATAATATCCCGTACCCATTGCTGAAAATGGGCCAATGCGGCTACTTGGTATAGAGAAATACTGCGTCTCAGCGCTAAATGAAGCTTGTGGCAAGCCAGCTGTCAAAACTACGGCGAACGCCGCAGTGAAATGCAACTTTTGAAAAAACCTTTTAATCATGACCGTTTCCTTCTTTAAGGTTCAATGAAAATGTATTCTTAGAAATTGACTGCAAAATTCAGTCTCATTCGGTTCCAGCAAATGACGTTTCAACTCACGTTTTTCTTTGTTATTGGGGCACCCAATCGGCATGTTCCGCAGCGGCGATGGCCGTGTGCTGAACAGGCGGGCTCAGTGGTTGCGTTGTGCGGGTTCCGGCCACTGCGGCTTTGACCAGCGCCCCGCGTTGCTTTTTGGGTGCAACAGCGGCTGACATCAAACCGTACGGGCCGCGGAAAGCCGGTTTGATCTGTGCGGAACGATCGCGAGACTCGCCTTCGACGTGGGGTGATGCAAACGTATCAAAGAATCGGTCATCAGAGCACTTCCTGAGTCAAGCTTTTAATGGGTAACGGTTATTGAACAAACCCGTTTCGCGACAGCATCACGAAGGCGCGGCATTGCCACACTTACGCTGTTCTGACGCCGTTCATGCTAGGTGCGAGAAGTCAAAAATGCCGCGCGTAGTTACCCGGATTCCCTTGCGTTTCGAAAGTTTTGAACTTTCATTTAAGCCGGCGTCTATGTGGTGCCTAAAGCTAAGCCGACAGGTGCATTTTTGCCGTTATTCATCGCTCGCCCCGCTCACACATCAAGGCATCGATTGAGCGCAGTCGACCGTCCGGGTGCGTGACTCGATCGGCTGAACGGGTGCGTCCCATCAGTTCTTTGCCGCAACTTTCCAAACCGCCGGAGTGCGCATGCGCATCCAACTTGGCTCAGGTCGGGTCAGGCGGAATGGGTTGCCAACAATCTGCTGTGTGCAGCAACCTGGCATCGCCACGCATCGTCGTTGGTCAAAGTCAAAGCTGCTTCCAATGCGCGAGATGGATGGGCACTGGCGTGGGTCATGAAGCCGATGGGCGTGCCCACAACCGGGTCGCACATCGGCAGCGCTTCAAGCAGGGGGTTGTCGCGGGCTGTACCGACCAGCGCGCCCGGCAGCACGCTGCAAACATCCCCTGCCACGACGCTCAGGATCAAGGTAAGGATGGAGTTGGTCTCCATCGCCGGTATCACCGCGACACCAGCGGAAGTGAAAGCTGCGTCCACGACGGTGCGGTTATGCATTTCGGTTGTCAGAAGGCACAGGGGAAGCCGGGCCGCCTCAGCCCAGCTCAGTGAAGCGCCGATTTGCATCCCGGTGCTGTGAGGTGAGGCGCTGCGGCGCAAGAGAAAATAATGCTCGGTGTATTGGGCCACGGCGTGCAAGCGGCCTGCGGGTTTCATCCGCTCGGTGTAGCCCAGTGCCAGTTCTATCGACATGTCTTCCAGGCCTTGCTCCAGCGCTTGTGAACTCATGGACAACACCACCGGCGCAATACCCGGATGGCGCGCGCGCAGCATCGCAGCGAAGCGCCCAAGAATAGGCACCGCAGTAGGCACTGCGGCCATGCGCAGCGGCCCTTGCGGCACATGCAACGCGGCTTTCAGCTCCCGCTGCAACACGCTGGCTTCATGCAGCATGAGTTGCGCACTGGCCAGCACCCGCTTGCCTTCCAGCGTGAGCCCTACAAAATTGCGGTCGCGTTTGACGATCACCACATCAAACTCGCGCTCCAGTGCGCGCAACGCATTGGAAAGCGCCGGCTGCGTGATGTGGCAGGCAGCGGCCGCACGTCCGAAGTGCTTGTGCTCATTGAGTGCCAATAAATAGCGAAATGTCGAAAGCAGGTTCACGGAAGGTTTGCGCTTGAGTGTCAGGAATTCTGTGTGTGAGGCGGATTGTTGAATTTAGTCTTGATTGAGATTTCACTGTTTTCAGGCCCCTGCCAGGCCGCCGGAGGAAGAACGGAATCACCCGGTCCCAGGCCCTGCGCCACGACCCCACCACCCCACCACGGTGGGGAACTTGACGCCTCACGTGCGATGCTCAAACGCGTCCAGCTCGGCCAATGCCCCCTCGGCGCTGGTGGAGGTGTAGCCGGGCTTGATGGCCGCGACCAGCGCCTTGCGATCCTTCCAGCTCGCATAGTCCAGGCTGTTGCGGATCAGGTGCACGATGCACGTCTGCAGCGTGGTGGCGGGGTACACCGCAGCCAAGGCTGCGGGCATGCCTTTGAGACCGTCTGTGACGGCGATCAGGATGTCTTTTCTGCCGTCGGGCAGGATGCCCAGGGCGAGGTAGACCGCTTTGCTGCGCACCACGACGTCTTCTCGAATCTTCACCCCGAATTCACACACGCGGCATCGAAGAAGACCACTGGGTACGTGGGCTCCAGCGCACGGGACGATGGGGCCACGAAGTAGCCTGGGGCTGCCGCGGTTGTCCGCAACATTTGAACTGGCATGCGTTGAACGTCCGGTTTCAAGTGGACGGAATCAACTTCTCCCATGGCTCCCATGGCTCCGACGGTTCCGACTCCTCCCACGCCTCTCACGGCTAACACGGCTCAGCGCGCGCCGACCGCCTGCAGCATCTG
>JBBRGA010000052.1:0-21348 GCA_038241115.1 Burkholderiales bacterium
GAGTCCCGAATGGAAGAAGCCACTTCTCGACGCCATCACGTTTTTGAGCAGCGCCGTGCGTGCCTCGGGCTTCTCCAGTTCGCTGCGCCAGCGCATGAGTGCCGAGTTGCTGGTGGAAGCGCCCTTCAAACAATTGGCGCGTGTGGCTGAGGCGGTGTGCGAGCAAGTTCGCGAGCCGTCTGATCATGCCGAGCTGATACGTAACACCCAATACCTGCGCGCGCTGCTGGACACCTGCCGGCAATGCGCCGACTCGGTACACGAACACCTCGAAGAACACGGCGTGTCTATCAACGTCGTGTTCGAAGTGGACCAACTGCGCGAACGCACGCACCGCATTGAGCAACTGCTGAGCTGCGTGCTCAGCAAAGCCCCCGCGATGGATGTGACGCTGCTGTTGGCCGACCTGGTGCGCACCGCCTTCGAGCGGCGCAGCGTGCGCGCGCTGTTCTCGCGTCACTATTCGCTGCTGGCGCGCAAGGTGGCCGAGCGCAGCGCACAGGCCGGCGAGCACTACATCACGCGCGACAGATCTGAATACGCGCACATGCTGCGAACGGCAGCGGGTGGCGGGGCGGTGATCGCCGGCACCACGTTGATGAAATTTGCGCTGGGTGCGCTCAGCGTGTCGGCATTTTGGGCAGGCTTTTTGGCCGGCGTGAACTATGCAGGCAGCTTTGTGTTGGTCCACGTTCTGCACTGGACAGTGGCCACCAAACAACCCGCCATGACTGCACCGGCGATGGCAGACAAGCTCAGCAACGTGGCCGACGAGGCCGCCGTGGAAAGCTTCGTGGACGAGGTGGCGAATTTGATTCGCTCGCAAGTGGCCGGCATCGTGGGCAACCTCTGCGCGGTCATTCCCCTGGTGCTGGCGGTTCAATGGGCCAGCGGTGCAATTTTCGGCGCACCGGTGGTGGGCCTGAAAGACGCGCAGCATGTGCTGGACAGCGTCACCCTGCTCGGCCCGACGGCTTTGTTTGCGGCCTTCACCGGCGTGCTGCTGTTTGCCAGTTCGATCATTGCCGGTTGGGTCGAAAACTGGTTTGTCTGGAACCGTTTGGACAGCGCAATTGCCTGGAACCCCCACATCATGGCGCGCTTGGGTGCGGCGCGGGCGCAACGCTGGGCCGCCTATTGGCGCAGCAACATTTCGGGCTATGCATCGAACATTTCACTTGGCTTTCTACTGGGTTTGGTGCCAGCGGTGGCGGCGTTTTTCGGGCTGCCTTTGGAAGTCCGGCACGTCACTTTGTCAACAGGGCAACTGGCCGCAGCGGTGGGCGCGCAAGGCTGGGCGGTATTTCAACAAAGCGCGTTTTGGTGGTGCGTGGCCAGCATCCCGGTGATTGCAGCCTTGAACCTGGGCGTGAGCTTTTTCCTGGCCTTCAAGGTGGCCTTGCGATCGCGCGGGATTCGCTTGGCAGACCGCAGCCGGATCTACCGGGCCATCAGACGCAGGGCGGCGTCAAGACCGGCCTCGTTTCTGATACCGCCGCGGGCGTGATTCCGACACCGGCCGGATGCCATTGGCGTGCGCTATCTTTAGTCTTTGCGCTCGCCGTTCTTGCGCCCTGAAAACATCGTCCACCACACGATCAACACGATGACTGCCAGCGCGGCCGCGGCTTCCAGCAAAATTATCAGCATGAATTTGTTCTCTAGCCACTTACAGCGTTGGATGGTAGCCGCGCCAAGCTTGGTGCTGACATTGATGTTGGCAAGCTGCGCCGGCCCGCGTCCGCCCGTCGCGCCAACGCCCGACGGCGTTGCTGCCACCGCGCCCGCAGCACCCAACGCTGCACCCAACGCAGCGGCTGAAGTTCCTGCGATTCAGAGGGCGCGCTCGCGCTGGGTGCCGGTCGCTTTCACCGACTTGCCCGGCTGGGAACAAGATCGCAGCGCTGAACTCTGGCCTGCCTTGCTGCGCAGTTGCGAACGGCCTGCGCCTGAGTGGCTGAGCTTGTGCGGGCAGGCGCGCGCGGCATCGCTGCTGAACTCGTCAGATGAAGGCACGCGGCAGTGGCTCCAACAGCACCTGCAGGCCTTTCGCGTCGAGTCGCTCAGCGGAGCCGGCGAGGGTCTGATCACCGGTTACTACGAGCCTGTGCTTGAAGCCACCCGCGCCGCACAGGGCGCGTTTAAATTTCCGCTGCACGGTGTCCCTGCCGACCTCGCAACGCGCAAGCCCTACTGGACGCGCCAACAACTCGACACCTTGCCCGCCGCGCAAGACAGTCTGCGCGGCAAAGCCATCGCGTTTGTGAGCGACCCGCTGAGCGTATTGGTGCTGCAAATCCAAGGCTCGGGCCGCTTGAATTTGCTTGAAGCCGACGGCAGCAAGAAGCGGGTGCGAGTGGCGTTTGCAGGAAGCAACGAACAGCCCTACAAATCGGTAGGGCGGTGGCTGATCGAGCAGGGCGAATTGCGCAGTGAGCAAGCGTCGTGGCCGGGCATCAAGGCTTGGACGCTGCGCAACCCGCAGCGAGTGAACGAGCTGATGTGGGCCAACCCGAGGGTGGTTTTTTTCCGCGAAGAGACACTGCCCGACGTCGCCTCAAGCAGCCTGCCCGGTCCTCGTGGTGCACAAGGCGTGCCGCTCACCGCGGGTCGGTCCATCGCCGTCGATGCGCAAAGCATTCCCTATGGCACGCCGCTGTGGTTGAGTACCACCGAGCCTTTGTCGAACACGCCGCTGCGCCGTTTGGTGATGGCTCAAGACACCGGCACGGCGATTGTTGGCGCGGTGCGTGCTGATTATTTTTGGGGCGCTGGAGACGAGGCAGAAGCTCAAGCTGGCCGCATGAAGCAGGCGCTGTTCATGTGGGCGTTGTGGCCTCGGCCTTGAGTGCTTTGCTTGTGTGCAGTGCTTTGTGCGCTTTACTGGACCAAAGACACACCTGAGTACCTGTTCGCACTGCGGTTTCGAAGTCGAACTTGGGCCTTTGCTACCTCAGAGCGATCGGGGAAAGTTTGGAGTCACCATTTGACGAACGGCCGATTCGCCTCAGCGGTGAGCGCCAAACCACCGCTGCGCATGCAGCCCCAAACCTGTGGCCACACTGGCGAAGCGATCACCGCGAACCGCACGCGCTGCCGGAAATGCATCGGCAATTTTTTGCGCCAGCAAGCGCAATCCGGTTGAGCCACCGGTAAAAAACAAGGCGCTGATTTGTTCGGGTTTCAAACCCGCCTGGGTCACGGTGACGCGCGCCGCATCGACGATTCGGTCGATGTCGCCGCCGATCGCCTGTGCCGCGCTTTGCTCGGTCAGTGCCACGCTCAGACGCGCTTCGACATGGCTCAGATCGATGCGGGTGTCGGCTCCCTCTGAAACATCGATCTTGGCTTGCTCGGCCCTTGCCGCCAGTTCGTGACCCAAACGTTCAGTCACGAGCACCATCAGTCGTTGGTGGTGTTTGGGGTCGGCGTAAAACGTGCGCATTTGGCGCAGCTCGGCAACACGTGCGGGGCCGTAAACCGTGTTGATGAGGTGCCATGTGGCCAGGTCAAAGTACACACCGCTGGGCACTTCACGTGGCGCGGCGCCGAGCACGCTCGGGCCCATGGCGCCATAGCCAAATTCGGGCAGCATGCTGGCCAGTTCGACACGGCGGTCGAAGTCGGTGCCTGCGATGTGAACGCCGTGATTGGCGAGGATGTCGGCTTTTCGGTCGAGCAAGGCCGCCCGCTTCGGACCCACTCGCACCACCGAAAAGTCAGACGTGCCGCCGCCAATGTCGGCTACCAGAACCACCTCTTCTGAAGTGACGCTGCGTTCGTAATCGAAGGCGGCGGCGATCGGCTCGAACTGGAAATGCACGTCGGTGTAACCCACGGCGTTCGCTGCGCGTGTCAGGGCGGCTTGGGCTTGCGCGTCGCGCGCCGGGTCATCGTCCACAAAAAACACCGGGCGGCCAATGACGGCGCGATGAATGGGCGCTCCAGCTTGGGCCTCGGCCAGCGCTTTCAGGTGCTTCAAATAGCCCGCGATGATGTCGAGGTACTTCACGCCTCGCCCGCCGCCCACCTCGGTGGTTTGTTCGACCAGGCTGCTGCCCAAGATGCTCTTCATCGACCGCATCAAGCGGCCGTCCAAGCCGTCGACATAGGCAGCCACCGCAGCACGACCGAAGGCACAGGTTTGACCACGGTGCTGCGGGCCGCCCCGCTCGGAACCATCGGCAAAGTAGAAAACCGCGGTGGGCATGGTGCGGTGCTCGCCTTCCAGTGGAACCAAGCGCATCGCATCTCGGCTGATATCAGGCACGGCAATGGCCGAGTTGGAGGTGCCGAAGTCGATGGCGCAGTACATGAAACGTGGGGCTCGCGGTGCGGCTTGTCAAGGAAGGGGCGCGATTGTAGGCGGGGGCAATGACGCGGCGTCGTTGCAAGCGGACTGGCATGCCGTTTGCTTTGTTGTGCTTGCCGCAAGCGGCACCACAGCAAATATCAATCAGTTTCGAGAACCAAAATTCTCCCAGGAGTACACATGAAACGTCGTCACATATTGGCTGCGGGTGCAGCGTCTTTTGTCGCAGCCCCGGCTTGGGTAGGCGCGCAAAGCCCTGCATGGCCCACTCGCGGGCCCGTCAGGCTGGTGGCTCAGTTTCCGCCAGGTGGTTTGGTGGACACCGTTTCCCGCTTGATTGCACCGCATCTGTCGCAGGCGCTGGGCGGTCAAACGGTGCTGGTTGAAAACCGGCCGGGCGCCGGCGGCCTGGTCGGCACGGATTACGTTTCCAAACAGCCTGCCGATGGCTACACCTTGCTGGTCAGCCACGCTTCGGTACATGTGTACGCCACCGCCACACGTCGGGCGATGCCGTTTGATCCTGTGAACGACTTCGCCCACATCGGCATGCTGGTGGAGGCGCCCATGGTTCTGCTCGTGCGTGCTCAGTCACCGTTCCAAACGCTGGAGCAATACGTCAACGCAGCCAAGACCAAGCCTGTGCGCTACGGCTCGTCGGGTATCGGTTCGGCCAACCATTTGTTCGGCGAAATGCTCAAGCTTGAAGGCAAGGCGCCGCAGCACGACCACATTCCCTACCAAGGCAGCTCGCCTGCGATGCTGGACTTGTTGGGCGGCCAGATTGAAAGCCTCTTTGACCCCGTGACAACCAACGTGGCGCAATTGAAAGCAGGCTCGCTGCGCGCGCTGGCGGTGTCGACCCCGTCAAGGCTGCCTGCGTTGCCGAACATTCCCACCTTTGCCGAGGCGGGTTACCCCAAACTCACTGGCTCGCAGTGGCTGGGCTTGTCGGCGCCCAAGGGTTTGCCAGCGCCCATCGTGCAGCGCTTGTCGGCGCTGATCCCAGAAATTCTTGCCAGGGCCGATGTGATTGCCCGGCTCGAGGAACTCCAAACCTTGCCGCGCAAAACACCTTTGCTGGGCAACGACTTTGTGCAAATCATCAACTCGCAGATCGAAACATGGCGCGCGGTGGCCAAGCAAGCCAACGTTGAAGTGATTACATAATTGGTTTTTATAAAATTCTGCCGCAGGTGAAATTCAATTGAAAACAGACTTGTCTCCCCTAAGCGCGACGGCGTCGGCTGCCGAGATCGTCAATGAATTCCTGCGTCTGATCATGATTCCCGACCCGGCAGCGGCCAGCCGTTACACAGATTCGGCCCTGAAAATCATCTTCACCGGCAAGCGCACCATGCACGCGCCCGCCGACTGCACCAAGTTCAATGCGTTGCGCTACAAATGGGTGAAAAAACGAATTGAGCGTACCGACGTGGTGATTTCAGGCGCCGAAGAATCGGCGCGCCATGAGACTGTCGTCTACAGCATCGGCACGCTTTACGGTGAGTGGCCTGACGGCAAACCGTTTGAAGGCAATCGGTACGTCGACCGCTACGTGGTGAAAAACCAGCTGATCACGCAAATGGATGTTTGGAACGACAGCGCCGAATGGATGCTCGTGCGCGTCGGCTTGGCTGTGCTTTAACCAAGTCATGGCCGTTTTGTACGGCGGTGTGCTGCCCAGCCATAACCGCTTTGATTATTCGCCGATCACAAGGCGCACACATTACCGCTGGCCGGGCGGCGCCGGCCTGGCGGTTTACCTCGGTTTCAACATCGAGCACTTTGCGTTTGGCGAAGGCATGGGTGCGGCCATCGGCCCCGCCAGTGCGCAACCTGACGTCCTGAATTACAGCTGGCGCGAATACGGCAACCGCGTGGGCGCGTGGCGCTGCCTGGAATTGTTTGATCAGCTCGGCATGCCAGCCGCCGCACTGATCAACACCGCCCTGTACGACCACTGCCCGGAATTGGTGGCCGCCTGCGTGGCGCGTGGCGATGAGCTGGTGGGCCATGGCCACAGCAACGCCGAACGCCAAGGCACGCTCGACGAAATCAGTGAACGAAATCTGCTGGCGACTTGCCGCGAAACGATGCTCAAGCAAAGCGGGCAAGCCGCTGCGGGCTGGCTGTCGCCATGGATTTCTGAAAGCCTGCACACGCCCGATCTGCTGGCAGAGGCGGGCTACAGCTACACCTTGAACTGGTGCCACGACGATCAGCCGCTGCCGATGCGCACAAAGACGCCAACACGCGGCGGCCAGCCCTTATGGGCGGTGCCTTACCCGCAAGAGTTGAACGACATTCCGATGATCATTGCCCGCCAAATGGACGGCAAAGACTTTGCGCAAATGATCATTGACCAGCTGGATGAAATGCTCGAGCAAACGCGCTGCGAGGACTCAGCCCCGTTGGTGATGGGCATCGCGTTGCACCCCTACCTCGTGGGCCAGCCCTACCGATTGCGCCACCTGCGCCGCGCTCTGCAGCATGTGGCTGCGGCGCGCGATCAGGGCAAAGTTTGGATGGCCACGCCAGGGGCGATTTGTAGGCACGCTGCGGATCGGCTAGGCCCATTTTGACTGACTGAAAGTTTGCGTTCGCTTCAACGCGCGTGCTTCGCTGGCCACCTCGGATTACAGGCCAATTTTCGTGCCCGGGCAGCGCACGCAAGAGTGCTCCAGAATTCACTGCATCGACAATTTTTTCAGGAGTTCCCCATGGTCCGTACCCCGCTCTTGCTGTCAGGTCTGCGCACGCTCATTGCATCGACATTTATGATTTCTGCATCTGTTGGTTTTGCCGCCGACAGCTCGGGCAGCAACAGCAGCTCTCAGACCGCCGAGCCAGACAAGTTGGTCACGGCGCGTTCGCAAATATCTGCCAAGTTGTGGCCCCAGGCGATTGCCGAACTTAAAAAGGTCAACGACACCAGCAATGCCGACTGGAACAATCTGATGGGCTACAGCCTGCGCAAGGCATCGCCACCCG
Organism: Burkholderiales bacterium; assembly: GCA_038241115.1. Lineage (GTDB taxonomy): Bacteria > Pseudomonadota > Gammaproteobacteria > Burkholderiales > Burkholderiaceae_C > JANYJJ01. The sequence continues at coordinate 7,307 of JBBRGA010000052.1, forward strand.
ACTTGGCCGGGTCAGAAAAGTTTTACAACGAGGCCTTGCGCATCGACCCTAAACACAAAGGCGCGCTGGAGTATTCGGGTGAGCTCTACCTGATGAAAGGCGATTTGCCCACTGCCGAAAAACGCTTGGCGGCCTTGAGCAAGGTTTGCACTTTTGGTTGCGACGAATACACCGACTTGAAAAAGGCGGTTGAGCGCTTCAAGACCAACGGCAACAAGGTCGTAAGCAGTACGTACTGAAACGCATTGGCGCAAGCGGTGCGCCTGTGAGCGTGATCGGCCGACAAATATCGGCCAAAGGCACCTCACCTCTTTGCATCAAAAATCCGCGTGTCCCCGGACACTGATCCTCTACTGATGCGCGGGAGCGTTGATATGAGGATGATGCGAGGATTTCCCTGGACAGCCGAGAAAGGCGCCAAGCAAAAGCATTCGACCCACTCGAGCGGCCAAGATCCCGCCGACATGGGCACCGCTTTTGGCCTTGAAGCGAGCCTGGAGGCCGAGGCCGATCAGGCAGGTTTCAACCCGATGCATGCAGCCGGCGCCGAAGGGCGTGCGACCAGCGATTTGCCGCACGGCATGACCGACCGCTTGAATCGCCGCTCAGTTATTTGACAGGCGGCGCGTGCGGAAAGCTTCGAGTCTGACCGGGACCGAGCCGGTCAACGATCGCAAATGGTGGCATTGACGGCCGTGGTGGGATTCACGCAATGGGTCGCAGCTGTCGCGCACCTACACTTGCGCCATGCCCCGCAGATCGTTCAAGGAACAAGTGTTATTGGCCCGTGAAGAAGCCATCGTCTCGTCGGTAAATCGACTGCTGGCCGAGAAGGGCTTTGACGTGATGACGGTGGACGAAGTGGCGGCCGACGTGGGCATCGCCAAAGCGTCGCTTTACAAACACTTCACCTCGAAAGAAGCTTTGGCCGCCGCCGCGATGGTGCGGGTGTTGGACCGAACCTTGGCTTTTGTGGCCACGCTGCAGACGCTGGAGCCGCTGCCCGCCATCAATCAATTGCGCGCTGTGGCACGGTGGACGATGCAGGTGCAGTTGGCCGGTGAAATGCCGTCGCTGCCGTCGCAAAACTCCAGTTTGCGTGCCGCCTTGAGCAGCCACACCGAGTATTTGGCGCGCTTGGTGGACGTCAGCGACAAGCTCGGCGCATGGATCGTCGCCGCGCAAAAAGAAGGTCACCTCAACTCTCAACTGCCGCCCGAGTTGGTGCTGTACACCCTGTTCGCACGCGCCTGCGATCCAGTGCTGAGTGTGCTCAAGGCCAGCGGCAACTACAGCCACGAGCAAATCATCGAATTGCTGCTGGGCACTTGTTTTGACGGACTGCGCGGGCGCTGAGCCTGCCTGAATCTCAACCTACGTCCACTGTGAACTGGGCGTTGTAGCCCTTCGCTTCGCCCTTGCGCGCATGTCCTCGTGCGTTGCACACCACCCGCGTCGAGCCCGAAGCGTGGCCCACCCGGTAGTCTTGACGGCAGTGCAGATGACCGTGTATCCAGACTTCGGCTTGAGGCAACAGCGCGTCATCGGCGTTGCAAAAGCTGGCGGTTCCGGGTTGATTACCGTAGCGCGGGTCGGCGCTGCGTATGCTAGGAGCAAAGTGAGTAATCGCTACCGTAGAGTCCCATTCACCTTTTGCTTGCGCCAGCTCGGCTGCGAGCCACGCCTTGCAAGCCAAGGCCTCCACCCGAACTGCTGCCGCATCAAAGGTGACCCCATGCAGCGTGGAGCGCTGAACGTTCATGAAATAGGTGGCAGCGCGCATCGCACGCTCGCGCTGTTTCTCGCCGAACAAATCAAAGTCGCACCACCGCGTGGTGGCCACAAAACGGACACGACGGCCTTGTCGGTCGGCAATCACCGTGCTTTGGCGCTCCAGCATGGTGAAGCCCAGACGCGCCGCGCGATCGCGCAAATCGGGCCACGCACGCGTCAATTCGCGGCCGTCAAACTCGTGATTACCGGCCACAAACACCACGGGCACCGGCCAGCCTTTGAACTTGTCCAGACCCACCCAGGTGGCGTCAATGTCGCCCGCCAGCACCAGCAACTCGGCGTCGGGCGCCGGCTCAGGATCGAAGGCTTCGGTCTCCATGTGGAGGTCGGACAAAAGCTGCAAACGCATCTCTATCTACCAAGGCTGACTAAAGTTTTTGCGGGGCGCCGAATCAAGCAACAAGCGCGGACGGGTCTCCCGGCCAGCTGATTGGCTCCCTCTCGGGGGGCAGTGAGCAAAGCGAGCGTGGGGGCAAATATCCACCAAGCGCGGACGGATTCCCCGGCCAGCTGCTTGGCTCCCCCTTGGGGGGCAGTGAGCAAAGCGAGCGTGGGGCTCCACATCAGCCGTGGCAGGTTTTGAATTTCTTGCCGCTGCCGCAGGGGCAAGGCTCATTTCTGCCAACTTTGGGCACGTCGCGAACCACCGTTTCTACGCGGTAGCGTGACTCGCGGGTCAGGTCAGACAGGTCGGCCACGGTGGTCACCAAGTCTTCAATCGCGTCTTCCAGCGTGGCCAAAGGATGTTCGGCGTCCAAGGTGGCCACCAGTGCGCGGTCTTGGTCGTCTTCGGGGGGCAAGTGGCGGTAAAGGCGCGCCAGCGCCAAGGTGACAGAGTCGTCGGCCATTTCTTCGAGGTCAGGGAAGCAGGTGTTGGCGTGTTGAAAACCGGCTACCCACGGCATCAGCGCTTGAGAAATTTCCGACAACCCGGCCAATGGATCCACCTCTCCCTCCGGCAGCGGCAAACGCGGGTGCTCTTCGTCAAATTCCAAAATCAGCGGATTGAACCAGCCGTCTTCGACCATGGCGTGGTTGAGCGCTTGATAGCGCCGCAAAATGAGGGCCGAGGTGCGGGCCAGCCACTCCGGATCGACGTCGTCGGGCAGCAACTCGCCGTCGAAATCGAACACGTGCGGCAGCCAAGTGGCTGGCTCCAGGAGCAAGGGCTGCACCAGCACGGCGCATAAAAAGCCGTCCAGCATGACGGCGTCGCAGGGTGTAAGCGGCTCGGGCGTGGCTTCAAGCAAGTCGTCCAACTCAGCGAACTCCTCGTCCGTCAGGTCGAGCAAAGCGGTCGGTTTGGACGGCGGTGGGAATGGCGTGGATGGAGGCATGGCGCTCTCTTTTAGGTTTTGGTGAATGGGAAGGTTTGACGACTGTGAATTGTCGTCTGTGCGTTTGTTGGTGCCACAAAAACCGAGTCATGCAAGTCCGGCATGAGCGCATCGACTCATTTTCATAGCAAGGACTAAGGGATAACCCTAGACTCTGTCCATCGCGGGTTCAGGTGAACCGCACTTCTCAACGAAAGATCATGAAAACATCAGCTTCGAATTCGGCAACCAGTTTTTCCCTTGCACTGACCGCTCTGAATGCCTTCAATCAAGGCTACCAATACGCCGTGGCGCAATTGGCTTCCGTGATGCGCCCGCGCGCCGAAAGCCCTGCCGAAGCCGCCAACCGGCTGCGCCTTTGGGCCGATGGCTGCTACATGAGCCGGCCAGGCTACGCGGCCGACTTGCGCGCCGCAGCCGACCGGTCAGACCACCATGCGGGCAACAAATACTGACCGGCTGGCAGCGGCCGACACAAAAAGGGCTTCCTCGGAAGCCCTTTTCATTTGCGACTCAGCGCCGTTGTCAAGCTGCCAAACGAGCCTCGATGCGCGACTTCACCGCCGTCAGTTCAGCGGGCAAGTGATAGGCAAGTTGCTGAAACAACTCGGCGTGCAGGCCTAGCTCGGTCTGCCATTCGGCCTTGTCCATCCGGGTGACGGTGTCGTACTGGGCCTGCGTGAAATCCAGGCCTTTCCAGCTGATGTCGCTGTAGCGAGGGGTCACGCCGAACAGGTTTTCGACGCCTTCGGCTTGGCCTTCGACGCGCTCGAGCATCCACTTCAACACGCGCATGTTTTCGCCGTAACCGGGCCACACGAATTTCCCGTCAGCGCCTTTGCGGAACCAGTTCACGCAATAAATTTTTGGCATCACCGCGCCGCTGGCCTCGATTTTCTGGCCCAGCTTCAGCCAGTGGCCGAAATAATCACTCATGTTGTAGCCAATGAAGGGCAGCATGGCGAAGGGGTCGCGTCGCACCACGCCTTGTTGGCCGGCCGCGGCTGCGGTGGTCTCGGAGCCCATGGTCGCAGCCATGTAAACGCCCTCGACCCAATTGCGCGCTTCGGTGACCAAGGGAACGGTGGTGGAGCGACGGCCGCCAAAAATGAAGGCGTCGATCACCACACCCGCAGGGTTGTCCCATTCGGCGTCGAGGGCCGGGTTGTTGATGGCGCCGACGGTGAACCGTGCGTTGGGATGCGCGGCTTTGGCGCCGGTTTCTTTGGCGATGGCGGGTGTCCAGTCCTTGCCTTGCCAGTCAATCAAATGCGCAGGCGCCGCATCGCCACCTTTGTAGCCCATGCCTTCCCACCACACGTCACCGTCGTCGGTGAGCGCCACATTGGTAAAGATGACGTCGCGCTGCAGACTGGCCATGCAGTTGAAGTTGGTTTTCTCATTGGTGCCGGGAGCCACGCCAAAGTAGCCAGCTTCGGGATTGATGGCGTACAGCTTGCCATCGGTGCCCGGTTTGATCCAGGCAATGTCGTCGCCGATGGTGGTGACCTTCCATCCGTCCAAACCGGCCGGTGGGATGAGCATGGCAAAGTTGGTTTTCCCGCAGGCGCTGGGGAAAGCTGCCGCAACATGGCGCTTTTTGCCTGCGGGTGAGGTCACGCCCAAAATGAGCATGTGCTCGGCCATCCAGCCTTGCTCACGGCCCATGGTCGACGCGATGCGCAGCGCAAAGCACTTTTTGCCCAGCAGCGCATTGCCGCCGTAGCCGGAACCGTAGCTCCAGATCTCGTGCGTTTCGGGGTAATGAACGATGTATTTGGTGGAGTTGCAAGGCCAGCTCACGTCTTTTTGGCCCTCGGCCAGCGGCGCGCCCACGGTGTGAACGCATGGCACGAAGTCGCCATCTGCGCCCAGCACATTGAGCACCGCCTTGCCCATGCGCGTCATGATTTTCATGTTCACCGCCACATAAGGGCTGTCGGACAACTCGACGCCAATGTGTGCGATGGGTGAGCCCAGCGGTCCCATGCTGAAGGGCACCACGTACATCGTGCGGCCGCGCATGCAGCCTTTGAACAGGGCGGGTGTTCCGTCAGCCAGACCGGTCTGCAGCAAGGCGCGCATCTCGGCCGGGGCCATCCAGTTGTTGGTGGGGCCCGCTTCTTCCTTTTGCTCGCTGCAAATGAAGGTGCGGTCCTCGACGCGCGCCACGTCGCTGGGGCTGCTGCAGGCCAAATAGCTGTTGGGGCGCAACTCCGGGTTCAGCTTTTTGAAGGTGCCTGCGGCCACGAGTTGGGCGCACAAGCGGTCATATTCTTCGGTGCTGCCGTCGCACCAGTGCACGTCTTTGGCCTCGGTCAAGGCGGCCGTTCGAGCGATCCACTCGATCAAGCGCGGGTGTTTGACGTCAGTGGGCGTGTTCAAACGCAGACCTTCCAAAGCGGGCTTGTTCATGAGATTTCCTATGCGCAGGGATACACAAAGATAAACAGAGTCAAAAAAGCGGGATCGGGGATCAACCTTGACTCGATTGATTCCCAATCCCGCTCGATACCCCGGCCTTTTTGCAAATTCAACGTGTGTGACGCTGGTTACGGTCGGTTTCATGCGCGCGTTCGGATGAGAGCGCCGCCACCTGGGAGAAACGTCTTCGTGGCAGTGTAATGTCGCCGTAATCAGCCGCAATAGGAGGCTCATGCGGATGCCGTATGACTTTATGCGCAGCTTTTGCGCCGCCGTGACGTGCAGACCCGGCCAGTCACATGCCTTTGAACAGTCCGGCAAAACTGCGGCTGACTTCCAGCTTCTCGCCGTGCCCGCGAATGGCCACCAACTGCCGGCCGCGCATGTCACGGCTGACTCCTGCAATGGCTTTGGTGTTGACCAAGGTGGAGCGGTGAATTTGCCAAAACAAGTTCATGTCCAATTCGTCGAGAAGCTCTTTGATGGGCTTGCGGATCAGCGCCTCCACCGTCGCGGTTTGCACACGGGTGTATTTTTCGTCGCTGATGAAAAACAGCACCTCTTCCACCGGGATCATTTGAATGTTCTGGCCTACCGTGGCTTGTATCCACTTCAATTTGGGCGGCGCTTGCGGGTTGAGCTGGCGACTCAGGGTTTGCAAGAGCTGCTGCATTTGCGGCGTGTGGGTGGGCAGGACGTTCTCCGATGGCTCCTCTGCGTCAACAGTCGCGTCAGCAGTTGCCTCAGCCGTTGGGTCGGAGGTAGCGTCCAACGTCGCATCTGAGGCCGCACGGCGTGCCGCCATGCGGTTGCGCACGCGGGTCACGGTGATCGCCAAGCGATCTCGCTCTGCGGGCTTGAGAACATAGTCAACCACGCCTTGCTCGAAGGCCTCTACCGCGTACTGGTCGTAGGCCGTGATGAAGACGATTTCGCAGCCCGGCCATGCATGCGTCGCATCTGCACCCGGCTGCGTCGGGGCTTCATCAAAGGTCGGCAATTGCGAAATTTGGCGCGCCGCCTCGACGCCGGTCAGGCCGGGCATGCGGATGTCGAGGAAGACGATGTCGGGATGGTGTTGCTCGGTCAGCGCCACTGCTTCAAGGCCATTTTTGGCTTCCCCCACGATTTCGAGTTCGGGCCACACCTCGGCCAATCGCGCGCGCAGTTGCTCACGCATCAAGCGTTCGTCGTCGGCGATCAGGGCACGCACTGGGGTGGTCATGTTCAAGGCTCCGGTTTCATGCGGAAGTTGGGTCCGTCGAGGTGGACTTGTAGGGCACTGTGATGGTCACGGCCGTGCCTCCGCCCGGATTTTCAGTGACGGTGAGCGTGCCTTTGCTGCCGTAGAGCAATTGCAAACGCTCGCGAATGTTGCTCAAGCCGATGCCCGTGCCCGCAGTGGCCGCCTTGCCAAAACCCAAACCGGTGTCAGCCACCTTGACGGCCAGACGGCCATGAACAATTTCAGCACTCACCGTGAGCGAGCCGCCTTCGGCTTTTGGTTCCAAGCCGTGCTTGATGGCGTTTTCCACCAGACTTTGCAACATCATCGGCGGAAATTCAGCCGACAGCAAACCGTCGCTGACCCGAATGTCGGTGCTCAAACGCTCTTCCATGCGGACCTTCAATATTTCCAGATAAGGCCGTATCACCGTCAGCTCGCGGCCGAGGTCGCGAATGCTTTGGGCGTTGGCTTCACGCATGGTGGGCATGCTGGCGCGCAGCAGCGCAATCAAGTTTTTTTGCATCTTGCTGGCGCGCACCGGATCGGTCTCGATCAGATGGTCGATGCTGGCCAAGGTGTTGAACAAAAAATGCGGCTCCACTTGCGCTTGCATCGCCGCCATGCGGGCCTCCACCACTTGGCGCTTCAAGGCTTCAGATTCAGCCATCTCGGTGGCCGCCACAGCTTGCGCTTCGGCCTTGAAGCGTCCCTTGGCCATGATTTTGGTGACGATGGACAGCACGATCAGCAGAAAAGTGAACGGCGGAAAGTGCTGGCCAGGACTGAAGCCGTCGATGGTCTCGTAACGCATGCCGGGCGGCGCAACGAGGCCTCCTTCTGCCGCCGCTTGACCGGCGTCAGACACAGCTTCCGCTGCGTCAACCCTGGCTTCTTTCGCGGCGTCTTCGGCCACATTCCTGGCCTCCTGAATTGCCTCTTTGATGCGCTCTTTGGTGCCCGCGCTCAGCACGTCCGTGCCGCCGATGACGATGCTTGGCACGACAGCGGGTGCCACCGGAGGAATGGGCGCCGTGGGCGGCACCTCCGAGCTGTTTTTTGGCTTCAGGCGCACACCATCGCTGTCGATGACCAAGTCGTATTTTTTGCCCTCGATGTCCACGTCATCGATGACGATGCCCGCTTTTTCTTTGCTTGCAGCCTTGGCGGCGCTGCTGCCTGCCTTTTCGAGCTTGGCCTTGGCTTTGGCTGCGCTGCGCTTGATTTCCGCCGAGTCCATCGGCACCAACACCCGGCGGTCGTGCGTCCAGTTCGAGTTGAACGGCGGCAAGCCCGACAAAATTCCGCTGGCGATCAAGGCCAGCAATGACAGCACCACGAAGCGCTTCCAGCTGATGCTTTCGAGCCAGCGCGCATAAGCGACAAATCCGGTTCGAACGGCAGCGAGGAAGCGCGCCCATCGAGGATTGGCGGCGAATGGGTTGGCAGGCGATGTGTTCATGATCGAACTCTAGTGACGGCTTGGACGCGCTGCCAGCGCGTCGCGACGAGCCGCCGAGTGGCTGGGACAGACTGCACCCAACGGCGACCGGCCCGTCACCCGTCAACCGTCACCAGACGCCCCATCACACCGGATACGTCGAACAGGCCGAAAAGGCCGAACCCGTCGAAGGCTGAAAGGGCTGAACACGCCGAAGCATCTCAAGGAAAGGCCTCAGAGGCTCAACTTGCCCACGAACAACACCGGCCCACTGGGCGCGCCGGTGGTTGAACCGCCGGGCGGCTCCAAGCTCACCGCCAACGCGGAGGTGCCGACAGGCACTTTGTTTTTCTGCACCACCGAGGCGGCACTCGACGAGATCAACCCCAACGACTTGGGACCGCCTTTGCCACCCTCTGCGCCAGGAACGGCCCACAGCTCCAACACGCGATCGCCCTGCAAACTCACGTTGAGCAGTGGCTTGGTGACCACGGCACGGCCGTCGCCGCTGATGCTGGCCACAAATGACGCAGGAACCGCGTTGCCGTCGGCATTCACAGTGGTCGAGCTGAGCACCACCACCACAGGCGCCTGTGCCGGACCGGGCGTGTTGACCATCACCAGCAAGCCCAGAACCGCCGCAGTGGCAAGGCCGGACAAGCCGCGCCAAAACACCAAACCACGCCACCACGACACGGCCTCGACCGCGGTTTTCGAGGCTGCCTCGGTCAGCCCGGGCGGGGCGCCGCCGATCTGCGCCTCGATGCGCTTCCAGACTTCGGCTGATGGTGCTTTCGGCGCGATGCTCAGCGTCAACGGCATCAGGCGGTCTTGCCATTCGCGCACCGCATTGCGCAGGCTGGGGTGCGCCGGCAGCAGCACCTCAAAACGGCGCCGCGCAGGTCCACGCAGGCTGCCCATCACATATTCGGCAGCAAGGCGGTCGGCAAGTTCGGGGCGGCTGTAGTCCACGTCAGCGGCCTTTTGAGTTCATTGGCTGCGACGCTTTGGCGTCAAGCTGCGCTGCGCTTTCAAGGCAGCTTTTCAGCGACGTCAGCGCACGTCTGACCCACGACTTCACGGTGCCCAAAGGTTGGCCCATTTTTTCAGCCACTTCCGAATGGCTCAGGCCGTCATAGAAGGCCATGGCCACGCTTTGGCGCTGCGGCGGGCTGAGGTCGCTCATGCAGTCGATCAGGGCACGCGCGTCTGAGGCTTGGCTCAATAAATCGAGCGGGCCGGGAGCGTCGTCTGCCTTGTCGTCATACACGTCATGGTCCTCTTCTTCACCTGAAAAACGGTTTTCGAACTGCGGCTGCGTTTGTGCCCGACGCAGACTGTCAATGGCACGGTTGCGCGCAATCCGCGTCAGCCAGGTGAGTGGCTGGCTTTGCGCCGCGTCAAAGCTGCTGGACGAGCGCCAGACGTTCACATAAACCTCTTGCAAAACGTCTTCCGCTTGCCCTCTGTCCCTGTTGATACGCAGGACCACCGCGAACAGATGCGAGCTGGTTTTGTCGTAAAGCGTGGCAAAAGCCGCACGATCTCCCAAACCGGCGCGCGCCAAGAGCTGCGACAGCTCGCGGCTGCGTTCGGTCCATTCAAGGGGAGGGGTTGTCATCGGTCTTTTTTGCTCGTTTGCGATGCGCAAAACTTGGCGGCGAGAGCTCGGAGTTTAAAGGCGCTGCCTACAATTGCGTCAGTCGACTGCAGGCACTGCAGTTGCATCGCAAAAGCAACGAAGGACAGCGCATGGCCAGCCCGAAACCACCGGCAGCAACGCTTGCATCACCTGACGACATCGAGACCCAGTTTTATGAAGCCCTGCAACAAGGCGACATCGAAAAACTGATGGCGGTGTGGGCCGATGACGATGAGATTGCCTGCGTGCATCCGGGCGGCCCGCGCATGATTGGGGCCGCAGCGATTCGCGCGTCGTTCGAGAGCATGTTTTCCAACGGCCGCATCGATGCCCATCCCGAAAAAGTCCGTCGCGTGATCAGCCACACCAGCGCAGTACACAACCTGCTGGAGCGCATTCAAGTCATGACCGACGAAGGTCCGCGCTGGGGTTGGGTCATTGCCACCAATGTGTACGTCAAGGCAGCCCAAGGCTGGCGCATGGTGGCCCACCACGCCAGCCCGGGAACACCCAGCGAAATGCAAGAAGCCACCGAGCCTGCATCGGTGTTGCACTGAGCGCAAATTGAGCACAAGGCAGGGCTCATGAAAAGCTACCGTGCCCCGAGGTGGATGTTTGGCGCAAGCGCCTTGGGTGGCAACGTGCAGACCATCTGGCCGGCGCTTTACGGAAAGCGATTTCACGGCCCGCCGCCGCGCTTTGAGCGAACACGCATCAACACGCCCGACGGCGATTTCATTGACTTCGACTGGCTGCACCGAGCCACCCCAAAGTCAGAAGCGCCACTGCTGGTGCTGTTTCACGGCTTGGAAGGCTCGTCTGGCAGCCACTATGCGCAGGCCTTTGCGCACTGGGCACAGCAGCACGGCTGGGGTTTCGTGGTGCCGCACTTTCGTGGCTGCTCAGGCCAGCTCAACCTGGCCCCGCGCGCTTACCACTCAGGCGACTTTGAAGAGATCGGCTGGATGCTGGCGCAGTGCCGCGCTCGCCATGAATCGACCAGCCACGCGCCGATGTTGGCCGTGGGCGTGTCGCTGGGTGGCAATGCGCTGTTGCGCTGGGCGCAGGAGGCGGGCGACGCGGCCGCGCGCGTGGTCAGCGCGGTGGCGGCGGTGTCGTCACCGATTGATTTGGCGGCGGGCGGTCACGCCATTGGGCGCGGCTTTAACCGGCATGTGTACACGCGCATGTTTTTGCGCAGCATGGTGCCCAAGGCCATCAAAAAGCTAGCGCAACACCCAGGCCTTTTCAGCCGCGAGCGCTTGAAAGCGGCACGCAATCTGTATGAATTCGACAACGTGTTCACCGCGCCCTTGCACGGCTTCAAAGACACCGCGGACTACTGGAAACGCGGATCGGCGCAGCCCCACCTCGCGCAAATTCGCATTCCGGCCTTGGTGTTGAACGCCCGCAACGACCCATTTGTGCCCGGCGCGTCTTTGCCGAGTGCCAACGAAGTTGGACGCCATGTGACGCTGTGGCAACCGGCGCACGGCGGTCACGTCGGTTTCCCAAGCGGCAAGTTTCCCGGCCATGTGATGACCCTGCCCGAACGCGTGATGAACTGGATGACAACTGCAACGGCTACTGCCAACGAGGTCTCCCATGGATGACATTGTCAAAGCTGCGCTCAAGAAATGGCCCAACGTGCCCGACTGCTACGGCTGGTTGGCTTTGGACGCGCGCGGCGATTGGTACATGCGCGATGACCGCATCCAAGCGGCAGGGCCGTTCCCGCAAATCAAGGGCAGCCGCATCGAACACGACAAGCTGCGCGAGTTCATCGAACGCAACTACCTTTGCGATGCATTGGGCCAGTGGTTTTTTCAAAACGGCCCGCAGCGCGTGTACGTTGAACTGGAAGCGGCGCCGTGGGTGTGGCGCTTGACGCCGGTGGAAGGCGGCGCGCCCAAAGTAACCAGCCACACGGGTTTGGCGGCTCAGATGCCATCGGAGGTGGTGTCAGCGCAGGCCGAACAGAAAGCATCGGCGACCACACCGGCTCCCATACCCGTATTGCTCGACGAATCGGGCAGATTGTTCCTGGCCACCGACCTTGGTCTGGGCTTGGTCCACACGCTGGACATGGGCTGGGCTGCAGACGCGATCGAATCGGAGAAGTGGGCTGTGCAAGAGGCAGCCTTTGACGGCTTGGCTGCGCGCTTCAAGTACTGCCTGGAGCCCGCGCCCACACCCGCTGCTGCGTCGTAGTTAACCTCAGCCTGCCTCAGTCCGCAGCATTCAACCCGACGTGCGGCTCACATTCCGTAAAAAACATAGTCGGCCTCGTAAGGCACAGACATGCGTTTGCTGACCGAGGCTGCATCGCAAACCACTGTGGGTGCCACACCGCCCTGGGTGTTCAGCCGCTGGATGTAGTTGACGCCGTTCATCGCACCCACACCCACGGCGGGATCGGCCTTCACCAGCTGCAGCGGGATATTGCCCGGCGCGGCAGGCGACACGGCCACTTGCTTGCCACTGACTTTGGAGCCGTCCATCGCCTCCCAAGTGGGGCCGGCGTAGTACTTGCCCACCGCTTTGCGCTCAGCGCTGAGCAAGCTGGCCACGGGTCCCACAACGGCCCATTCGAACTGCGCCGCCATGTCTTTTTTGGCGCGACATTCGTAGGTCAATTCGCCCACACCACGGGTCGTCATCATTATTTTTTGACCTGCCGGAACACGAACCGCTTCGGGCAGAGATGCCTTCACCGCTGCGCCGTCCGAGGCCATCGAGGTTGACATCGACATCGGCTTCATCAAGGGCGCTGGATCGGCGCATGCAGACAGCAGCAAAGTGGCAGCAGCGGCAACGGTGGCTGCGCCGCAGGTGAGGATGGTTTTCATAGGGACTCCATGGCGTAGGGGGTGCTTGATTCGACGGAGGCAAACGCCGTCCGTGTCGATTCATACGCCGATGGCGCAGCCTTGGATGCAACAAAAAACTGAACCGGACGCGCCATGAAAAAAGCCGACTCCGGGTCGGCTTTCTTGGATGAAATCTGCAACTTATCTGTGGTCAGCGCCGTGGCTTGGGAACGACGTGACCACGGAGAAATCAGCGGGCGCTGATGGGCGCTGATGGGCGCTGATGGGCTGCCGCGGGTGCCGCTGCGGTCTTGGCGGCTGCTGCAGGTGCAGGTGCAGGTGCTGATACTGCTGCAGCTGCGGGCGCTGATGACCCTGCTGCCGCAGGCACAGCCGCCTCGGGCGCTTTGGGCTCTGCAAACTTGGCACCGCCGTTGTTGGCCATGTAGACCACCGCGCGACCAATTTCCAAATCGCTTTGCTCGCCGCCGCCCTGCGCGGACATCGCACCTTTGCCCTTCAAGGCGTGCGTCAACAACACGTCATAGCCTTGCCCCAAACGCGGAGCCCAAGCGGTCTTGTCACCAAACTTTGGTGCACCGGCCAAGCCGCCGGCGTGGCAAGCCGTACAGCGAGCGGCGTAAACCTGCTCGCCGGTGAGCAACACCACCGGCGCCGACAAATCCTTGACCTGAACGGCACCGATGGGTTGGATGCGAGCCAGTACCACCTGCGGCTTGAAAGCGTCGCTGCCAGCCGCTGGCTTGGTGGCACTGTTCACATAAATCACCAGCAAGATGATGCCGATGATGGGCACTACAAATGAAAACAACACCGCCACGATCAGCTGTTTGGGTGTCTTGATGGGCCCTTCGTGCGGGCCGTCGTGGTCGTCTGTGCTGTGGGGGTCGCTCATGAATTCCTCAACGTCGAAAGACACTCCGGCGAGGTGTCGCCAGAGCAGAACGGGCGAGTATAAATTGCCACCTCGCCGCGCGCAGCGGCACAAATCCACTGCGTCAGCACAGCGTCAGACCGATGTCGCCCCAAGTGCTTCTACGAAGGCTGCGCGGCTACACTTCCGGCCTTGCGTCCGTAGCTCAATGGATAGAGTACTGCCCTCCGAAGGCAGGGGTTGCTGGTTCGATCCCAGCCGGGCGCACCATCCGCTTGAAGCCTGTGAAGGTCAAAAAAAGCGATAACCCGTCAGCTTGGCTGTGCCAACCGTAAACCCTGCCGAATCGGCGCTTCGCGCAGCAGATTTCGCTCAGCGTGGCAGGCTGACCTCCGGGTCAAAAAGTGACAGCGAAACCGGAAAAATGCGGTCGACGCAAAATTTTTTGTTTCGCTTGAGCCTTTTGGTCGCAGC
>JBBRGA010000053.1:0-21083 GCA_038241115.1 Burkholderiales bacterium
GCTCAAACAATAAACCGCCGTGATCAGCGCGATGGTGATGGCCATCGCAGAGAATGTCACCGCCCCCTGGTGGGTTTTGGGGTCGATGAACAGTGGGAAGAAGGCCATGTAGAACACGATGGCCTTGGGATTGAGCAGCGTGATGAAAAAGGCTTGCCGCGCGTAGTCCTTGGAAAACGCGTGCGGTTCGATGTGGATGGTCGAGGCGCTGCCGTCGCGCGCCAGAACCAGTTTCAGACCAAGCCACGCCAGATAAGCCGCACCGCCGTACTGCACCAATTTGAAGACGGAAGGGTTGGCCGTCAGCAGTGCCGCGACACCGGCCACTGCGGCCCAAAGCAACACTTGGTCGGCCACCATCACGCCCAGCACCGCGGCCGCGCCGCCTCGAAAGCCACCCTTGCCGGTGGACGTGATGAGCGCGAACGTGCCCGGGCCGGGCAGCGCCAAAAACAAGAGCACCGCGGCGCAAAAAGCGGGGAAATCTGAAACGCCGAACATGTTCATGGTGGATGTGGCGATTGGAATGCCGACCCGCGTTGTGGCGAAACCGGCGGCTGGACTGACGACTTATGTGATGACGAGGGCACGACTGCATTCAGGGGCCTCATCCACACCAGACAGCGGTCGGCGCTGAGCCTGGGAACGGTCAAATGTTCCACGTGAAACACCTCAACGGCGGCAGGCAATTCGGCCATTTCGGACTCTGGCAACTTGCCCTTCATCGCCATCCAACAGGCGCGCGGCGCCAAAAGCGATTGCGTCAAGCTCACAAAATCGTTCAGCGAGGCAAAGGCACGAGAGGTGACGACGTCAAAGGGCTTTAGTTTCAGGCTCTCCACCCGGGCGTGTTCTCCCTGCAGGTTGCGCAACTTCAGTTCTGCTGCCACTTGGCGGATGAATGCGGCCTTCTTGCCTACTGTGTCTACACAAACAACCGAGATATCGGGTCGCATCACAGCGATCACCACGCCGGGCAAACCGCCACCGCTGCCCACGTCAAGCAGTCTGGGATTGGTGGCCGACATGGCCAACAGATGACGGTTCAGCGGCCCCACCACCGCAAGGCAATCGGCGAGATGCTGAATCAACATGCTCTCAACGTCGCGCACCGACGTGAGGTTGTAGGTCGCGTTCCAGCGCTCAAGCAAGGCCAGGTACGCCAGCAGTGTCTCGGTTTGGGCGTCAAGCAGTTGAAGTTGCAGTGAAGAAGCCACCTCCAGCAGGGTCGGCCGAAGCGACGTGTGCCGAGATTCTGTCAAAGCTGTCGATGCGGTCAAGCGGCAACTTCCTGCTTGACCGCCTGCCCGCCAAAGCCTTTAGAGCGACTTTTCTTCAAATGAACCAGCAGCAAAGAAATGGCTGCCGGGGTAACGCCTGACATTCTGGAGGCCAAGCCCAGCGTGGCGGGCCGCTGCTTGTTCAGCGTTTGACGCACTTCAAAGCTCAGCGCCGGCACTTGTGTGTAGTCCAGCTCTGCAGGCAGCGCAAGGTTCTCGTAATACGCCACCCGCTCGACCTCTTCAACTTGCTTGTCGATGTAGCCTGCGTACTTGATGCTGATTTCCACTTGCTCGATCACCGCATTCGCCATCAAAACGCCCAGCTCAGCTTCCAGTGTTTCACGTGAAACAACGCCCGACACCGACGACGCCGCGGCCACTGCCGTGACCGCGTTGAAATCAATGCCGGGGCGACGCAGCAAATCAGCCAAGCAGTATTCGTGCTCTATGGTCTTGCCCAGCAGACGCTCTGCGTCTGCCGCTGCTAATTTGCTGGGGTGGACCCAGGTCGATTGCATTCGCTGTGTTTCACGTGAAACAGCGTCGCGTTTGCGGTTGAACGCATCCCAGCGCGCGTCGTCGATCAGGCCCATATGACGCCCTGCCTCGGTCAAACGCATGTCGGCGTTGTCTTCGCGCAGCTGCAGTCGAAACTCGGCCCGGCTGGTGAACATGCGGTACGGCTCGGTCACGCCCTTGGTGATGAGGTCGTCGACCAGTACACCAAGGTAGGCCTGATCGCGGCGCGGCAACCAAGCGGGCTGTTCGCGAACTTGCAGCGCGGCGTTGAGTCCGGCGAACAGGCCTTGTGCAGCCGCTTCTTCGTAGCCCGTGGTGCCGTTGATCTGTCCCGCAAAAAACAAACCGCGAATGGCCTGGGTTTCGAAGCTGGCTTTCAAGGCGCGCGGGTCGAAGAAGTCGTACTCAATCGCGTAGCCTGGCCGCAAGATGTGCGCGTTCTCCAAGCCGACCATGGAGTGGACGGCAGCCAACTGCACGTCAAATGGCAAAGAGGTTGAAATGCCGTTCGGGTAAAACTCGTGCGTCGTCAGGCCTTCCGGCTCTAGAAAAATCTGGTGCGAGGTTTTGTCGGCAAACCTGCTTACCTTGTCTTCGATGCTCGGGCAGTAGCGCGGACCGACGCCTTCGATCATGCCGGTGAACATGGGGCTGCGGTCAAAGCCAGCGCGGATGATGGCGTGGGTTTTTTCGTTGGTGTGGGTGATCCAGCACGGCACCTGACGCGGATGCTGCTCAGCGCTGCCCATGAAGCTGAACACCGGAACCGGGCTCGACGCAGGCGCGCCGTCGGCTGAGGGCATGCCGTCGCCAGGTTGCTCGGTCAACACGCTGAAGTTGATGCTGCGCCCGTCGATGCGCGGCGGCGTGCCGGTTTTCAGGCGGCCCTGCGGCAGCTTCAGTTCTTTCAGTCGGCTGGACAAGCGAACCGCGGGTGGATCGCCTGCGCGCCCGGCGGCGTGGTTCTGCAGGCCGATGTGAATTTTCCCGTCCAGGAACGTGCCCGCGGTGAGAACCACGGTTTTGCAATCGAAGCGTATGCCCACTTGCGTCATAACGCCCGTCACGCTGTCACCTTCTACGATCAAGTCATCGCATGCGCCCTGGAAAAGCCAAAGATTGGATTGATTTTCCAGGCGCTGCCGTATCGCTGCGCGGTACAAAACCCGGTCGGCCTGCGCACGCGTGGCGCGCACGGCTGGCCCTTTCGAGCTGTTCAGAATGCGAAATTGAATGCCCGCTTCGTCGGTGGCGGCGGCCATCGCGCCGCCCATCGCGTCGATTTCTTTGACCAAGTGACCTTTGCCAATGCCGCCGATCGACGGGTTGCAGCTCATTTGGCCCAGGGTTTCGATGTTGTGGGTCAGCAGCAAAGTGGCGCAACCCATGCGTGCAGAAGCCAGTGCGGCTTCGGTTCCGGCGTGTCCGCCGCCCACCACAATCACGTCGAAGCTTTTTGGAAACGCTATCACCGAAGAGGTCACCGATAAAACGGCAGATGACGCAACAGAAGACACGAGAGAAGACACGAGAGAAGACATGCGTTGCCTAAATTTTGAGCAAGCCGCAATTGTAGGCAGCGGCCCTTCGGAAGTCACCCCAAGCGAGGCGCGTGGCGCATGAACTGCCGACCTGAATGTGGTGCGTGTTGCACCGCGCCGTCGATCTCATCACCGATCCCGGGTGTGATGGCAGTCAACGGCATCAGCAAGGCAGCCGGCGTGCGGTGTGTGCACCTGCTGATCGATCAACGCTGCGCGATTTTCGGCCACCCCGACCGTCCGCAGGTGTGCCTCAGCTTGTTGCCCAGCGCAGAGATGTGTGGCCACAACCGTGAGCAGGCGATGCACTGGCTCACCACCTTGGAGCGGCAAACCGCACCCTCAGACTGCCGCGGTGCGCGAGTGTCGGCAAAAAAAGCGCTTTAAAGCGGGCGCTGTTGCGGGCTTCACTCGGCCGCGGGCGCGGCACCATGTCGGGCAAATATGGACAGTGTGCGCACGGTGCGCCCACGTCGCCAACCGAGGCCGCAAGCAGATGCCTTTGAGTCAAGTCACACCCTGGTTACGCGACTGGGTTGCCACGCTCAAATTCAAGATCATGGTGATGGCCATGGCCACCGCCGTGCTGTCGGCGGCCGTGACCACGCAGTCGGTGCTGTCCACCAACCAGGCTGAGATTCAGCGTTTGCTGCTGCGCCAAGACGCCGACGACCGCGAACGCAGCGCCGCTTTGCTGAACACCAAAATTCAGCTGTTCGACAGCGCACTGAAGTCACTCGGCCGCCGCATCACGCCGGCGCTGTTGGACAGCCCGGAAGCGTTGTCGACGTTCTTGCGCGACAAGCCAGTGATCGAAGCGCTGTTCGATTCGGTGTCAGTTGCGCTGCCAGACGGCAACATCAGGGTGCGACTTCAGCGCGGTGTGCTCGACCCGTCGGCGCCCAATGTGCGCGACCGCGATTACTTTCAGCGTGTCATGAAAACAGGAAACCCCACGGTGTCGGGGGCGCTGGTCGGTCGAAGCAGCAAGGTTCCTGTCGTGGTGTTCGCGGTGCCAGTCAAGTCAGCCAGCGGTGCTGTGATTGCGGTACTGGGCGCCACCCTGCATTTGCGCGAGAACAGCCTTTTTTCGAGCATCAGCCGCGAGCAAAACCTGGACCGTGCCAACGACTTGGTGATCGACGCCGCCGGGCGCATCTTGGCGCACACAGACTCGTCCCGCATCATGGGCAAAGCCGAGGACGAGCCCGGATTTGCCGAAACCTTCGGGCAGTGGGTGGCCAATGGCAGCACCTTTCATGCAGAGGGCATCGCCACGATGTCGCACGGCGGCCATCTGGTGTCGATGGCGGGCCTGACCTCGGCCGATTGGATGGTGGTGCGCATCACCCCCGAGCATGTGGCGTTGCAACCCTTGACAGCGGTTAAAACCGCTGCGCGACGAGCGGCAGCAGCAGTGGGTTTGTCGGCGGCGTTGACGGCGGCACTTTTTGCCTGGTTCATCACCCGACCCATCGGCGATTTGCGACGCCGAGCCGAGCGTCTGCTGCACAACGGCGAGGGCCGCGAGCCGAGCAAGTCCGAGGGCTGGCCCAGCGGGCGCGGCGAGGTGGGCCAATTGGGCCGCGCCTTCCAGCATGTGATGGCGCAGCGCCATGAACGCGAGCAGCAAACACAGGCCGTGCTGCGGCAATTGGAGGCTGTGCTCGACAACGCCGAAGTGGGTATCGCATTCACGCGCGGCGGCAAATTCGAGCTGGTCAGCCGCCACCTCTGCAACACGTTCGGATTCGACAAATTGCAAGTCAAAGGCCAGTCCACCCGGCTGATGTACCCCTCAGAAGACGCTTATGTGGCATTGGGCGAATTGGCGCGTCCGGCTTTCGTGGCCAGTGGCACGTTCGAGGGTGAAGTGCAGTTGGTGCGCCGCAGCGGCGAAATTTTTTGGGCGCACATGCGCGGCCGGGCCTTGGTGGGCGGTGACACCTCACAAGGAACGATCTGGATCATCCAGGACGTCACGCAGGCGCGTGAACAACGCGAACGCCTGACCTGGACAGCAAGCCACGACGCCCTCACCGGCTTGGCCAATCGCCCTAACTTTGAAGTGCTGCTGGAGGAGGCCACGCAACATGCACCGGACCACCCGTTCTGCGCGCTGTTCCTCGACCTTGACCGCTTCAAAGAAGTCAACGACACAGCAGGCCATGCAGCCGGCGATGCCCTGCTTCGCGAGATTGCCCACAAGTTGAGCGCTGAAGTACGTCAATCCGACACCGTCGCCCGCCTGGGTGGTGATGAATTTGCGGTGCTGTTGCACCGTTGCCCACCGGCTAAAGCGCTGGTGGTGGCCGAGAAACTTCGCGGTGCGGTGGAAACCTACGAACTGGTGTGGGAAGGCCGCAGCCTCAAAGTCGGCGCCAGCATAGGCATGGTGTTTGTCGACACCTCGTTTTCGTCGCATGTGGACGTGCTGCGGGCTGCCGATTCGGCCTGCTATGCGGCCAAGCGCAGCGGACGCAACCGTGTGGCGCAGTACTCCCGCGATTTGCCCGCGGACCCGAGCCTGGGTGATTGAAACGGCTTATCGGGCCGGAGCGGCCCGAGGCGGCCCCGCGCGGCCTCACCCGGCCCATGGCCCTTTTCAAGTGCGCGCATGTGTAGAGAACAGTAAAGACGCCCGGCAAGCGTCAACGCTGAATGCGCGGCCGGGGTTATGAAGGCAAGCCCACCACGACATTGGAGTTGCTCATGCCCACCGCTGCCACCCGCGCCGTTTCTGTCTGTGTCGATACGGCTGAACCCGTCGCCAAGTCGCCTGGCAAGCCAGGCGCTGCGTCAACACCTCAGAACTTGCCCCGCGCGGCTTCGATCACTGCGGGTTTGAGCACGGCGGCGCTGGCGGCTTGCGGTGGTGGAGGTGGTGGAGGTGGAGGAGGTGGAGAAGCTGTAGCAGCGCCGCCGGTCGTCAATCCAAGCCCGCAGCCTGCGGGCATCAGCCGCGAACAGGCCTCGCGCTTTTTGGCGCAGGCCGCCTTGGGTTGCACCGCCGCCGACATTGAGCAAGTGCGCACCCTGGGCTACAGCGCCTGGCTCGACGTGCAAATGGCGCTGCCCCGCAGCAGCTCGCATGTCGATTGGCTGCGCACTAAAGGCTATGACGCCTTGGCCAATAAAAACTCGACTCTCGGCAGCAACGACATGCTGTGGCGCAAGTTGCTCAGCAGCCCCGATGTGCTGCGCCAGCGAGTCACCCTGGCGTTGTCAGAAGTCATCGTCATCTCGATCGCCAACATCGCTGCCACGCCGTTTAAAAGCTTCTCAGCCGCCGCCTTCATGGACGTGCTGGAAGCCAACGCCTTCGGCAGCTACCGCACCCTGCTGGGGGAGGTGTCCACGTCGACCGCCATGGGCGCTTATCTGAGCTTTCGCGGCAACAAAAAAGCCAACCCTGCGCTGGGCAGCCTGCCCGACGAAAACTACGCGCGCGAGTGCATGCAGCTGTTCAGCATCGGCCTGACCGACTTGAATCTGAACGGCAGCCCCAAGCTGACCAATGGCCAAACCACCGACACCTACAGCCAGGCCGAAGTCAGCCAAATGGCGCGCGTGTTCACCGGCTGGAACTTGGACATCAGCGTGGGAACCGCTGACACACCCGACCGCGTGATCCGTCCCATGGTGCAGATTGCCAGCAGCCACGAGCTCGGCGAGAAGCGTTTTCTGGGCACCGTGATTCCCGCCAACACCGACGGCGTGCAGTCGCTGCGGTTGGCGTTGGACACCCTGATGGCGCACCCCAACGCCGCGCCCTTCATCAGCCGCCAGCTCATACAGCGCCTCGTCACCAGCAATCCAAGCCCCGCCTACGTGGCCCGCGTGGCGGCCAAGTTCAACGACAACGGCTCGGGGCAGGTGGGCCAAACGCGCGCTGATTTGAAGGCCGTGATCAAAGCTATCTTGTTGGACACCGAAGCCCGCTCTGACATCGGTTTGACCCAGCCGGCTTTCGGCAAATTGCGCGAGCCCGTGTTGCGCTTCGTGCAATGGGCGCGCACTTTCGGCGTCACGTCCGCCGCTGACGATTGGGCCATTGGCGACTTGTCTGACCCGGCCACCCGGCTTGGCCAAAGCCCGCTGCGCGCACCGTCGGTGTTCAACTTTTTCAGGCCCGGTTACGTGCCGCCCAACAGCGCCATTGCAACGCTGGCGCTGAACGCGCCGGAGTTTCAGATCACGACCGAATCGTCGGTGGCGGGCTATGTGAACTACATGCAAAAAGCCATCGCCAACGGCGTGGCCGGCCTCAAAGCCAACACCGCGTTCTTGCAGCCGCTGGCCAATGACTCGGCCGCCTTGCTGGCCGAGCTGAACGTGCTGTTGGCCGCAGGCCAGCTCAGCAGTGCCACGCTGACGCCGCTGAAAACAGCGCTCGACACCATTGCCGTGGCCACGCCCGCGGGCCAAGCCAATCGCATCAACGCGGCCATTACCTTGGTGATGGTGGCGCCCGAGTATTTGGCCCAGAAGTAGTCGAGAAAAAAAGGTATCACCATGACCACGCCATCGCCATCGCCATCATCTCGACGCGAATTCCTCAAGCGCGCCAGTGCCGTTTCCCTGACCGGCGTGGCCGCGCCATGGGCCTTGAATTTGGCCGCCATGGGTGAGGCCGCCGCTGCTGCCGCCACCGACTACAAGGCGCTGGTTTGCGTGTTTTTGTACGGCGGCAACGACTACGCCAACACCGTGGTTCCGTATGACGTGGCCAGTCACAGCGCCTACACCACGCAGCGCGCGGCGATTGCCATAGACCGCGCCACGCTGGGCAGCACCGTGCTCAATCCGACCACCGCGTTGCCCGGAGGCCGTCAATACGCGCTGGCTCCAGAGCTGGCACCGCTGATTTCAGTGTTTGATGCGGGCCAAATGGCCGTGATGCTCAACGTGGGCACCTTGGTGCAACCCATTACCAAGCTGCAGTACACCAACAGATCGGCGCCGC
The DNA here is from genome assembly GCA_038241115.1 of Burkholderiales bacterium. GTDB lineage: Bacteria > Pseudomonadota > Gammaproteobacteria > Burkholderiales > Burkholderiaceae_C > JANYJJ01. The sequence goes on from JBBRGA010000053.1 coordinate 8,310, forward strand.
TGCCGCCCAAACTGTTTTCGCACAACGACCAGCAATCGGTGTGGCAATCGTCGTCCCCGGAAGGCTCCACTTCAGGCTGGGGCGGGCGCATGGGCGACCTGTTTGCGGCCGGCAACGGCAAGGCCACCTTCACTTGCGTGAGCGTGTCCGGCAATGCGGTCTATTTGTCCGGGCAAACCGCCGTGCAATACCAGGTCAGCACCGGCGGATCGGTGCCTCTGAGTGCGCTCAAAACACCCTTGTTCGGATCGCAGGCATGTTCTGATGCGCTGCGAAACCTGGTCACCGCGCCCGCCACCCATTTGTTTGAGGCAGAGCACGCGCGCGTCATGAAGCGCTCTATCGATGCCGATGTCGAGTTGACTTCCGCGCTGGCCGGCAGCGCCGCACTGCGAACGGTATTCCCCGCTGGCAACTCGCTCGCCGCACAGTTGGCCATGGTGGCGCGCATGATCTCGGCGCGCACTGCGCTCAGCGCCAAACGGCAGGTGTTTTTTGTCTCGCTCGGCGGCTTTGACACGCACGACAACATCCTTACCGACCACCCCGCCTTGATGGCGACCGTGGGTCAAGCCTTGGCGGCATTTCAAGCGGCCACCGCAGAGCTGGGCGTCAGCAACAGCGTGACCACGTTCACTGCCTCGGACTTCGGCCGCACGCTGACCACCGACGGCGACGGTTCGGACCACGGCTGGGGCAGCATGCACTTCGTGCTCGGCGGTGCGGTCAAAGGCAAAGCGTTCTACGGCAACGCGCCGGTGATTGCCAACAACGGCCCTGACGACGTCGGGCAGGGTCGCTTGTTGCCGGGCATGGCGGTGGACCAGTTCGGCGCCACGTTGGCCAATTGGTTCGGCGTGAGCAACACCGACGCAGCCAGCGTGCTGCCCAACATCGGCAACTACAGCTTGCGTGATGTGGGCTTTATGTCGGCTTCATGACGGCTTGACGCGCGCAAAAGCATCTCGGTGTGCGGTATGCCGTCCTCCAGGTAGCGCTCGCCGACGACAGCAAAGCCGAAGCCTGCGTAAAAGCTTTCCAGGTGGCTTTGTGCCGAAATGCGCAAACCCAAATCGGGGTAGACGATTTGCGCGTGGGCGAGCACACGATTCACCAACTCACGACCCAGACCCTGGCCGCGCCCGGCTTGCGTGGTCACCACGCGTCCCATCGACGGCTCGGCGTATGCCACGCCGGGTGCCACCAAGCGGGCGCAGGCCAATGGCACGGTGTGGGTCGTCGAACACTGCGCCGACCAAGCCGCCATGTGATGCGACTTCGAATCGCGTCCGTCGGCGTCGAGGTAGGCACAGTTTTGTTCCACCACAAACACTTGCTGGCGCGCGGTGTAGATGTTTTGAAGCTCATGCACCGTCAGCTCGGCGAAGGTGCAAAAGCGCCAGGTCAGTGGCAACAAGAAACCGGGATGTGGAGGTGTGCGCATGGCCGCATTTTGCGACCCGTGTTTGCAACAGAACCCCGCTATGGATGAGGCCCTTTGAGGGCTGAATTCATCCGGTCACCCTGAGGTATCGAAGGGCTCGTACAAAACCGCACCGGATCAATAACTTCAGCCCAAAGCGCTGCCGCCCAATTCGCGGTGCAACCACGCGCGGGCCAAGGCCCAGTCGCGTTTCACGGTGGCCAGCGAAAGGTTCAGCACCTCGGCCACCTCTTCGTTTTCCAGGCCGCCAAAAAATTTCAGCTCCACCACCTTGGCGGCGCGCATGTCCACCGCTTCAAACGCGGTCAGCGCGTCGTGAACCGCGACCACATCGGCTGACACGTCCATGCCGATTTGCTGTGCCTCGGTCAAGTCCAGGGACACCAGAGCCGCGTCGCGCTTGTTGGCGCTTTTAGCGACGGCATGGTTCACCAAAATGCGCCGCATCATGGTGCTCGACACCGCTAAAAAGTGGCCGCGGCTGGTCCACTGGGTGCGCGTCTGCTCGGCCATGCGAAACCACGCCTCATGCGCCAAAGCGGTGGCCGACAGCGTGTGGCCCATGTCCTCGCGGTGCATGTGATTGCGCGCAATGCGGTGCAACTCGTCGTACAAAAGCGCAAACAGCTCGCTGTTGGCGTCAGGCGTGGGCGCATCCAGCCCAGCCAGCCACTGCGTCACGTTTTGCGCTTCAAGTTTCGGTGAACTGCTCATACCACTTCAGATTTTTGCACCCGCTCTGAGCCTTGACGCATCTGAAAGCGGCGTAATTTGGCACATGCTTATGTTTTCGCATCGGCTGCTGCGATCAGGAGCCAAACGGCCCTGAAATCTTACCTTCGCGCTCTAGGCTTTGTGTTCCTGGTCTCATTCGCCACCCCGCTCGCTGCCCTCGTCTGACCTCACCATGCCCGTCGCGCCTCAAGACCCTCCCAATTGGAAAAAGGTGAAAGCCTTGTTCGAAGAGGTTGCCGATCTGTCTGCCGACGCGCGGGAGCTTCGCCTGGCTGCGGCGGATGTGAACGAGGCCATTCGCGAAGAGGTGCGCTCGCTGTTGGCGCACCACCCGGCCGCAGACTTGGTCGCGCCCGACTTCTTGAACCAGCCCGCAGCGGCTCAGGTGCTGAACCCACCCCAAAGCGCACCGGGCAGCCTTTCGGGGTTGTCTGCGCAGGCGGATGGGCGGTCGAATGGTCAACAGAACGGGCAACAGAACGGGCAACCGAACCAGCAGCCCGACGGGCAAGACCGCCAAGGCCAGCGCTTCGGCGCGTGGCAAATCGTCGGCCCCTTGGGCTCGGGCGGCATGGGCGATGTGTTTGAAGCGCGTCGCGCCGACGGCAGCTACAACGGCCGCGCTGCGGTCAAGCTGCTCAAGCGCGGCATGGACAGCGTGGCGGTGCTGAGGCGGTTTGCCTCCGAGCGACAAGCCCTGGCGCGCCTGAACCACCCGCACATTGCGCGCCTGCTGGACGCCGGTGCCAGCGAAGACGGCTTGCCCTACTTCGTCATGGAATTCGTGGCTGGCCTGCCCATCGACCAAGCGGTACGCGGCTTGCCTTTGGAAGCACGCCTGAATCTGTTTTTGCAGCTTGCCGATGCGGTGGCGCACGCGCATCGCAACCTGCTGGTGCACCGCGACCTCAAGCCCGGCAATGTGCTGGTCACGTCAGAGGGCGAGGTCAAGTTGCTCGACTTCGGCATCGCCAAAGCGCTCGACCCGCTGGAGGGCGCGGACGGCTCCGACAGCAACACCACGGTGGGTGGCGTGCGTCCCTACACGCCCAACTACGCCAGCCCCGAGCAAGTGCGCGGCGAGCCGGTCAGCACCGCCACCGACATCTACAGCCTGGGTGTGCTGCTGTACCAGCTGCTCACCGGCGTGCGCCCCACCGGCCGCGCGGCCACCACGCCGCTGGAGGCCGCGCGCAGCGTGCTCGAAGAGCAGCCCACTCGCCCCAGCAGCCTGAGCGCCGATCTCACCGCGGACCCACAGTGGATGAACACGCGCAAGCGTTTGCAGGGCGACCTCGACAACATCTTGCTGAAGGCGTTGGAGAAGTCGATAGATCGCCGCTACGCCAGCGTCGACGCCCTGGTGGCCGACGTGCAGAACTATCTCGCCGACCGCCCCGTCAATGCGCGGCCGGCCAGCGTGGCCTATGTGGCCCGAAAGTTTGTGGGGCGCAATCCGTGGGCGGTGCTGGCCGCCACGCTCGGCAGCGTCGGCCTGACCACTGGCCTGGCGGCCACCTTGCTTCAGGGCAAAGCCGCGGCCGCGCTGGGCGTGGTGGGGCTCACCGGCGGCTTGGGGTTGGCCTTGCTGCGAGGCCGTCAAGCGGCGGTATCGCGCGATGAGGCACAGCGCCAATTGGGTGAGATCAAACGAATCACCACCGACATTGTTTTCAACTTTGGCGATGCCTTGACGCGCCTGCCCGGTGGCATGAAAGCGCAGGAGGCTTTGCTTCAGCAGACCCTGGCGTCGCTGGACACCGCGCTGCGCGCCTCGCCCAAAGACCCCGATCTGATTTCGTTGGTGGCCTCTGCGCTGGGTCGCATCGCCGAGCTGCAGGGCAGCGCGCGGCAGGCCTCAGCGCAGCGCGCCGCCGAAGCGTCTGCCACCGTGACGCGCGCCCTGGCTTTGGCCGACAGCGTGTGGAGCGAACGTCTGTGGGACTGGCGCTTTGCCAGCTGGCACATTCGTACGCTCACCGTGCAGGCGCAGTTGCTGCGCCATCAGGCGCGTCCTGCCGACGGCTTGGTCGCGCTCGAGCGAGCGGCCCAAAGAAGCTCCGCAGCGTTGCTTGAAAAACTCACCGCCGAAGGCCGGGCGCACATCATTGCCGAGCGTGGCGCGGTCCATATCTTTTCAGCGCAAATGAATGCGCACGCCACCGAGCCCAACCTGTTCCGCCCCGACCGCGCCTTGGCGCAGCTTCTGTTGGCCGAGGCCGACTACCGCACGCTGCTTGAAGACACCGAGTTGCTGCGACAGCTGGATCGCGACCTGACCCCCGGCGATGTGAGTGCCCGCGACGCCCTGACCCACCAACTGGCGGTGGTTTTGAGCGGACAAGCCGTCGCGCACGGCCAGCTCGACAACGTGCCGCAAATGCTGCGCCTGGCGCAAGCCGCGCTGGCCACTCGCGAAGACAACTTGAAGCGCGAGCCCGACAACCTGGCGTGGCGCGACGGGCTGATTGCCGACGCCAACGTGCTGGCCATGGCGCAGCTGCGCAGCGCCGACCCGGCTGCGGCGTTGGCGTCGATGCAACTCAGCTGGCGCACCGCCGAGGCTTTGGCAACGCAAGAGGGCGCGAGCAGCAAGTGGGCGCAACTCAAACCCAGCCTGGCGCCTCAGTACGCGAAAGCCTTGGCCGGGGTGGGACAGCACGAGCAGGCGCTGGAGGTCTACGACATCGCACTGCGCCCTCTGGCGGCACCGCCCCTGACGACCGATGCGAGGTCTGAACTTCATCAGCAGGCTCGACAGTTGCGGCTGGCCACCTTGCAGATTGGCTATGCAAAGTCGCTGCGCGCTTGCCAGCAAGCGAATGCAGCCGATGCGATGCTGGACAGCGTCTTGGGGTCGCTGAAGTGGCCGGGTGCGGGTGTGGATGCGGGCGCAGGTGCGGGCTTGGGCTGGCGCCCCGAGCTGCAGCGCGATGTCGACCTGAGCTTGGCGCAATGCTTTGCAGCTCTGGCCGAAGCGCGCCCTGAATCAGCAGCGCAGTGGCGCACCCAAGCGCGCGAGGCGCTAAGCCGTGCTGAACAGCGGCAAACGCTGGGTGACGACCATCTTGGGTGGGTGGCAGCTGTTGCTTAGGCCGTGATCGCCGCGGGCAAAGCCGGAGAACGCGCATCTTCATCCCGTTCGCCTTGATCCTTTGATACCTCAGGACAGAGTGCGCGTTGCGTATCGAAGGGTTCTAGCCACGAATCAGCGGGTCGCGACTTGCGCCGCAGGCGCCAAGGCCCGAGGGGCCAACGCCCTCATGAGCGGGTACGCAAAATCGGTCGTCAGCCCCTCGGGCCTTGGCGCCTGCTCGGAGGTTGTGTGTTCGTTGCCGAGTCGTTGCGAGTTTCTTGATGGCGCGAATGGCGCGAAAGGCGCCAAGTGCGCGAAATTAATTTCAGCGTCGGCGTGAGCCTTTTCGGCGGTTTCTTTTGCGTTTGTGAGTAAGGCAAGCCAAGTCGGGGCTGGCCGCATGTCACCAGTCCACTCATCAGGAAACTCACCATGTCGTTGTACTCACGTTCGTCTGCGCCTCTGTCTGTTCTGACCGCTGCGCTTGTCTCGATGGCCGTTGTGGGTTGCGGCGGCGGTGACGATGCGGTGACACCTCCGCCGCCTGGCGGCGGTGTCACGCCGCCAGCGGCTGCCAGCACCACCATCACCGGTGCGGTGGTCAAAGGCCCGGTGGCTGCGGCCCAAGTTTGTGGCTACACCGTGGCGGCCAATGCGCGCGGCACGGCTTTGGGCAGTTGCACCACCTCAAATACAAGCGGCAACTACACGCTCACGCTGCCTGCGGGCAGTGGGCCGCTGTGGATTGAAGCGATTGGCGGCACCTACACCGACGAAACCACCGGCGCGCCCACCAGCCTGGCCGCAGGCAGCGCTTTGCGCTCCATCGTCACCGCCAACGGTGCCAATGTCAGCGCCATGCTCACGCCGTTGACCTCGCTGGCGCTGAACGCCGCCGTGGCCGCGGTGGGCTCCAGCGGAACGCTCGACGCCGCTGCCTTCAGCGCCGCCGCCACTCAACTGTTGAGCACCTTCAACCTGGACAGAGCGCTGAACATCAGCACCACGGTGCCAACGTTCGGCAGTGGCATCAACAGCTACGGAACGGCGCTGACGGCGATCTCGAGAATGGTGGCGAACGGGCAGTCGCTGGCAACCATCCTTGCTGCTCAGCCGTCGGCATTGGCAGCGGCTTACGCCACGGCGGCGACACCGCCGCCAAGTGGAGTTTCGGGCCAGAGGCTGCGGTTGGATTTCAGCGCGGTGTCAGCCGATTTTAACGGCTCGCCAGCGGTTTTCGACCTCGCTGAGTCTGCCTCCAGCACTTTCGCTGGTGACATCAACGGAGTCACCCCGGGCTTCTTCACTGCCGCACCTGCGCGTCAAGTGCAGTTCACGGTTGCTTCGCCCGGCGGCGCTGGAACCGCCAAGGTGGTCCCTGGAAACTACTTTGTGGGCGCCACCAGCTCCGGCCTCTTCGCTACCGTCTTCTACAACGAGGGTCTGGCTGGCTGGCAAGGAACGAGCGGCACGGTGGTTGTCGAGAGTTTGGTCGGCGACATCATGAAGTTCAGCTACGTCAACGTTCGCATGGAACCCAGCCGTCGCTTCGGCAGCACCACGTCGCTGGGCAGCTTTACTTTCAACGGAGGCGGCAATGCGCGCATCAGCTGCTTGACAGCTACAGCGTGCCAGTAAACGCGTGATCCCGCGTCAAGAGGGCTGGTTTGTATGCAGCAAGTCGCTTGCACCGAGCCCCGTATGGCCGGTTCGCAAGTGCCTCACTGGACGGGATGCCGCAATCATTCAAGCTGTAGCCGAAATTCAGGTGGTGAACAGGCGCAGCTGCCAGGTACAGCGCGGCGGGGCGCGGCAAAGCGATACTGACATCGCCCTTTCTCTAACCCACCGCCATGATCGCACCTGCCGCCCGCTGGGCCACCATCAAGGCACTGTTCGAAGCCACGGTTGAACTGCCGGTGGCAGCGCGCGAGCCGTTGATCGCCAGCGCTGCGTTGGACGCCGCCAGCCTGATTGAACTGCGCAGCCTGCTGGCCCACCACGACGCGGCCACTGGCGATCAGGCCTTCCTCGCCGAAAACGCGGCGCAGGTGCTTGCCGAGGTGCCCTCGCAGGCCGCGGCCATCGGCCAACGGCTTGGTGCGTGGGAAATCGTCCGCGCCATCGGGGTGGGCGGCATGGGCGAAGTTTTTGAAGCGCGCCGCGCCGACGGCCAGTACGACGGCCGCGCGGCCGTCAAATTGCTCAAGCGCGGCATGGACAGCGCTGCCGTGCTGCGTCGCTTTGCCCAGGAACGCCAGGCCCTGGCGCGCCTGAGCCATCCGCACATTGCGCGCTTGCTCGACGCCGGTGCCAGCGACAACGGTTTGCCCTACTTCGTGCTGGACTACGTGCAGGGCCAGCCCATCGACGAAGCCGTCAAGGGCATGCCTTTGGACGCTCGCTTGCGGCTGTTCTTGCAACTCGCCGACGCGGTGGCGTTCGCGCACCGCAACTTGCTGGTGCACCGCGACCTCAAGCCCGGCAACGTGCTGGTGGACGAACAAGGTCAGGTCAAGCTGCTGGACTTCGGCATCGCCAAGGCGCTTGATCCGCTGGAGTCCTCGCATGAACGGGACTACAGCAACACGACGGTGGGTGGCGTGCGGCCCTACACGCCCAACTACGCCAGCCCCGAGCAAGTTCGCGGCGAGCCGGTCAGTACTGCCACCGACATCTACAGCCTTGGCGTGTTGCTGTATCAGATGCTCACCGGCACCCGCCCGACAGGCCGCAATGCGACCACCCCGGCAGAGGCTGCGCGCAGCGTGCTGGAAGACGAGCCGACGCGGCCGAGTCGCCTGTCGGCCCGCGAGGCCGTGGACCCGCAGTGGATCACCACCCGCAAAACGCTGGAAGGTGATCTGGACAACATCCTGCTGAAGGCGCTTGAAAAGACGCCTGAGCGGCGCTACGCCAGCGTCGATGCCATGGCCGCCGACGTGACAGCTTTTTTGCAGGGCCGCCCGGTCAGCGCCCGCGCAGCTCGGCCGACCTACTTGTTGGCCAAATTTGTGGCGCGCAACCGTGCGGCGGTTTGGACAGGTTCCCTCGCTGTGCTGGGCATGGCGACCGCGTTGGCGGCGACCTTGCTCCAGGGCCGTGTGGCCGCGGCGCTGGGTGTTGTTTTGCTGGCCACGGCGTCGTTGCTGGCGCTGCTGCAGGCGCGTCGCGCGGCGACCGCCAGCGACGCTGCCAACCGGGCCAACGAAGCAGCCCGTGCTCAGTTGGATCGCGTCAAGCGCATCACGACCGAACTGGTCTTCCGTTACGGCGACACGGTCACGCACATGCCCGGTGGCGCGCAGGCGCAAGAGGCCATGTTGCGCAATGTCGTCACGCTGTTGGAACCCACCGTGCAAGGCGGCACCGACGACTTGGACCTGCTGGCGACGATGGCGTCGGTGCTCGGGCGTTTGGCTGAAATTCAGGGCAACGCCGTGATGGCCGCCCGCGAACGTGCGGCCGAGGCCACCGCCACCGCTGAGCGCGCGCTGGCGTTTGCCGAGCGTGCCTGGTCGCAGCGCTTGGGTGACTGGCGCTTTGCCAGTTGGCACATCCGCACGCTGATCGTGCGCGCGCATTTGCTGCGCTCGCGCGGGCAAATCAACGAAACCCGTGCCCTGCTGGAATTGGCAGCTTCACGTGCTGCCGCCAGCTTGGCGTTGCAGCGTGACGGAGAAGGCCACATGTACATGGGTGCCAGCTTGGCCAACACACACCTCGAACTGGCGCTGCTGCTGGACCACCCCACTTTGCCAAGCTTTAGCGACGGCAACCGAGCGCTGCTCGAGCACCGTCGCGCAGAAGAAGCGCTGCGCAAATTGCTGGCGCGCAAGCAAGACTTGGCAGACCTTGACCGCAATGCGCCGCCCGGCGAAAAGTCGAACGAAGCCTATTTGTGGCACCAGGTCGGCACCATCATCGGCAGCCGCGCCCTGATTCATCTGCGCGCCGACCGTGTGAATGAAGCTTTTACCGAGATCGAAGAAGCCATGCGCGTGCGCCGCCGCAACACAGAACGCGAGCCGCGCAATGTGTGGTGGCGCGACGGCTTGATGGCCGAGGCCAGCACTTGGGCCATGTGCTTGCTGCGGCTGGGCCGCATGGCCGAGGGCTTGGAAGCCGCCACGCTGGCGTGGGGCACGCTGCAAGCGCTGGCGCGCGATGAGGGTGATACGAGCAAGTGGGCGCGCCCTGCCACCCAAGGCCGTGTGGGCCTGCCGTACGGCTGGGCGCTGCTGGCCAACGGACAGGCTCGCGAAGCCATCGAAGTATTGGAGCCCACACTGGCGTTTTGGCGCGGTGAGGTCGGGGGCGACGCCGAGCGCAAGGCCGTGCAGCTTCAAAAGCACTTGGACACAGCAAGAAAGGCCTTGGCCCCTTGATGGCTTTGGCTGTTTGTGGCGTTGGCAAATAGACGTTTGAGCTGTTATGTCAACAGTGTGGCGCTTGGCAATGCAGAAGCGTTCACGTCAAACGTCATGAAATGCGCGCAGCCGAGGTTGGCGGCGCGCGCTGCGAAAACGCAGTCGGTGAAATCGGCGCGCGGGTGTTGCGCCCAAACATACAACGCTTCCTCAAGCGTGGCCGCGCTTTCAATGAGCAAATCTTCGCTTTCCAGCAGTTGTGTGAACGCTTGCGCGATGGTGGCTTTGTCCAGCTTGTAGCGGCTGCGCAGCACCCACTCCGCTTCCAGAATAACCATCAACATCACCAAAATCGGCTCGCCGGCGGCGCTGGCCTGATTGACCAAGGCGCTGGCAGCTGCGTATTGCTCTTCGTCGTCGCGTACCAGCAAGCGAACGATGACGTTGGTGTCTACGGCAACCGTCACCGCTTCATTTGCGCGATGCTGACCTTCGGCTGCCCGGGCCGGGTCAGCGAACCCGCCAAGTCAATCAGTCGCCGCGTTTTGGCCCGCATGACCACGGTGCCATCGCTGAGCATCGTGAACGCGAGCTTGTCGCCCGCCGTCAAGCCGAGGCGGTCGCGTATTTCGCGGGGCACGGTAACTTGGCCTTTTGATGTGAGTGTGGTTTCGGTCAGCATGGTGTTTCCATACGATTTCCGGAATCGTAATACCGAGGTGATTTCTAGTCAACCCGATCAGTCAAATCGAGACCAGTTCCAAACTCACCCGCGCCGCGCCTTCACCGCCTGACTCAAGGTCTGCAACACGCCGACCGAGTCGTCCCAGCCGATGCATGCATCGGTGATCGACTGGCCGTACGCCAGCTTGGCAGGATTGTCTTTGCCGGGACTGAATTTTTGTGCGCCCGCAGTCAGATGGCTTTCCACCATCACCCCAAAAACGCTGCGACTGCCGCTGCTGATTTGCGCGGCAATGTCGCGTGCCACCTCGATTTGTTTTTCGTGTTGCTTGCTGCTGTTGGCATGCGAACAGTCGACCATCAGCGAGGCGTGCAGCTTGGCGGCGTCCAGGTCTTTGCAGGCCGCAGCCACGCTGGCTGCATCGTAGTTGGGCGTTTTACCGCCGCGCAAAATCACATGGCAATCGGGGTTGCCTTTGGTCTCGACGATGGCGACCTGGCCGTTTTTGTGGATCGATAAAAAATGGTGCGCGCCCGCCGCCGCCTGAATGGCGTCGGTAGCGATGCGGATGTTGCCGTCGGTGCCGTTTTTGAAGCCGATCGGCGCGCTCAGGCCCGACGACAACTCGCGGTGAACCTGGCTTTCAGTGGTGCGCGCGCCAATCGCGCCCCAAGCGATCAAGTCGCCCAGGTACTGCGGCGAAATCACGTCCAAAAACTCGCTGCCAGCCGGCATGCCCTGACGGTTGATTTCCAGCAGCAATTGGCGACCTATGCGCAGACCTTCGTCGATGCGGTAACTCTCGTCCAGATAAGGATCGTTGATCAGACCTTTCCAGCCCACGGTCGTGCGGGGTTTTTCAAAGTACACCCGCATGACGATTTCCAGCGTGTCCTGGTGCAGGTCGCGATGTACCTTGAGTTTGCGCGCGTACTCGATGGCCGCAGCCGGGTCGTGTATCGAGCACGGGCCCATCACCACCAGCAAGCGGTCGTCTTGCCCCGACATGATGCGGCGGATGCGCTGGCGCGTGTCGCCCACCAAAGCTTCCACTGGCGTGCCGCTGATCGGGAAGAACCGGATCAGGTGCTCTGGCGGCGGCAGCGGCGTCACGGCCTGGATCCGCTGGTCGTCGGTTTGGCTGGTGCGTTCGGTGATCGCATACCAGGCATCCGATGAAGCTGTGTTTTTGCTGGGCATGTGAGATTCCTTGTCTGGATTCAAAAAGCGGCAAGAGCGAAAAAAAACCGCCGGGGGATGAGCCCGGCGGTTTCGGAGAATTCGTAGCGCTTTTCAGCTGGCGTGTACGGTGGCCTCTCCGGCCGCTGAGCGGGATGAGTGCCAAAAATATGAAAAATAAACGGGTGCTGAACGCATGCGCAAGAATGTAGCACGCGGCTTTTGCAGAACTATTCCTCAAGCCCGTTGATGGTTGAAGAGCCGTTCGCCCCGAGGTATCGAAGGGTTGCTGCGGAGTGCTCGCCCGTGCTTCGAGATGGCAGGAGGGTCGGAAAAGCCACTTCAGGGAGGCCAAAAACTTGTTTATGTTCGCGGTCTGAAAGCGTTGATTCAGGCCGTTCCGCCCACCGTCATCTTGTCAATGCGAAGCGTCGGTTGGCCCACGCCGACGGGCACGCTTTGACCTTCTTTGCCGCACACGCCCACACCGGTGTCCAGCTTCATGTCGTTGCCGATCATGCTGACGCGAGTCAGCGCATCTGGGCCGTTGCCGATGATGGTCGCGCCTTTCACCGGATACTGGATTTTCCCGTTCTCCACCCAAAAAGCTTCGCTCGCCGAGAACACAAACTTGCCGCTGGTGATGTCGACTTGGCCGCCGCCAAAGTTGGTGGCGTACAGGCCGCGTTTCAGGCCGGCAATGATTTCTTCCTTGCTTTTGTCGCCGTTGAGCATGTAGGTGTTGGTCATGCGCGGCATGGGCACGGCGGCATAGCTTTCGCGGCGGCCGTTGCCAGTGGGTTTGACGCCCATCAAGCGCGCGTTCATCGCGTCCTGGATGTAGCCCTTCAAAATGCCGTCTTCAATCAACACATTACGCTGCGAGGCATTGCCTTCGTCGTCCACGTTGAGCGAGCCGCGCCGGTCGGGCAGCGTGCCGTCGTCGAGCACGGTGACGCCCTTGGCGGCCACGCGCTGGCCAATACGGCCTGCAAATGCGCTGCTGCCCTTGCGGTTGAAGTCGCCTTCCAGGCCGTGGCCAATGGCTTCGTGCAACTACACACCGGGCCAGCCAGGTCCGAGCACGATGCTGGTTTCACCGGCCTTGGCAGGGCGCGCCTGCAAGTTGGTCAAGGCGGCGCTCACCGCGTCGGCCACGTAGCTTTCCAGCACATCGTCTTGAAAGTAGGCAAAACCAAAACGGCCGCCGCCGCCGCCGCTGCCGGTTTCGCGGCGCACTTCGCCGCCGATGGTTTGCTCGGCGATCACCGTCACCGACAAACGC
>JBBRGA010000054.1:0-20991 GCA_038241115.1 Burkholderiales bacterium
GTGAGCATCGAGTTCTCCATGGCGCGGCGAAAGTTGGCCTCCGAAACCAGGGCGCCTTGCATTTGCGCGCGCCTGCGCATGTGCCGCCAAGTGCCCAGCAGCATCCACAGCGTCAGCACACTCAGCGCCAGCACCATCCAAAACAAGGTGTTGGTAATGAGGCCAATCGAAGTGCGATAACCCTCGCCGCGCAGCACCAAGCCGTCGCCGGCCGCGGCCACGGGCACGTCGTGCCAAATTAATGAGGGTCTGGCTTTTTGTCCGGCAGGCGGCGAGACGGTGCTGGCCAGCACTTGATCTGCGCTGTCAAGCAGGCTGATGGCATGACGTGCGCTGACTTCCGACGGCACAAAGTAACGCACCAGGCTCTCTACTGAATATTCGGCCACCAATGTGCCGCTGAACGCGCTGCGGTCAATCAGCGGTACGTGGATTTGAATCACAGTCACGCCGTTCGCGTCTTTGAATGGACGGGTGTAGACCGCTTGACGCTGCTCGCGCGCTGCAACGAACGCACGTTCTGGTTCACTGGTTTGACCTTGAACGGGCACCGAGGCGAGCATCTCGGCGTCTGTCAGCCCTGTTTCTGGCCGGATGGTGATGCTCGAGTAATCGGCCCAAAGAACGCGCGCGCCGTTGACCCAGAACAAATGTGTGATCTCGGGCCGCTCGCGGCTGAAAACCGCGGCCTGCGCGAGAAATTCATCAGCGTTGATTGCGCGCGTTCCGATCTCACGCGCAATGCGCACCAATTGCTCTTGGTTGACGATAAGTCGAAGTCGAATTTGCTGTTGCGCAACTTCGGTGTCGCGTCGGACCGATTCAATGGCGCGCTCCAGTTCCTCGTTGCGCAAATACCAAAACGCCGAAATGATGGCCGCCAGGAACAGCAGCACCGAAATCAACGGCGCAATCGTGGCAAAACGGTCTTGGCGTGCATGTGACTGCTTGCGCCACCAGCGCCCAAATATGCGCTGCGGCAGCTTCGGACGCACGGCCTGGGCGGCATCGGGCAACGGCAACAGAGGTTCGAGCTTGTCCATCGGAGGATTATCGACGGCGTGGCAAAAAGCGAGCGTTTGGTGATGCGTCGACTGATCAATCCACTCTCAAACACCGCAATATGAAATGAGTTTGCACGATTTGGAAATACGGCAGGTTGTGCGACACTGCGCCCCAACGTAAAACCACCACAGGAGACACCATGTCCGCCATGCCTGAGTCTTTCATTGGCGCTGCCGCAAACGACAGCGATTCGTTGGAAACCCGCGAGTGGCTGGACGCTTTGTCCGCCGTCATCGGCGCCGACGGAACTGCCGGATCTGACACCGGCAAAGAGCGCGCCCACTTCCTGCTCGAACAGCTGATAGACCACGCGCGCCAAGCCGGTGTCGACGTGCCGTTCTCGGCGAAAACCGCTTACGTCAACACCATTCCCGCCGACCAGGAAGAGCGCTGTGGCGGCAACCTCGAAATTGAGGAGCGCCTGCGCGCCTACATGCGCTGGAACGCCATGGCCATGGTCGTCAAGGCCAACCGCCTGAACCCGGACGACGGCGGTGATCTGGGCGGACACATCAGCAGTTTTGCCTCGGTGGCCACGATGTTCGGCGCCGGTTTCAATCACTTCTGGCATGGCGACGACACCGCTGCGGGCGGCGTTCACGGTGGCGACTTGCTGTATATCCAGGGCCACTCGTCACCTGGCATCTACGCACGGGCTTTTTTGGAGGGTCGTATTTCCGAGGCGCAGTTGCTCAACTTCCGCCAAGAAGTGGACGGCAACGGCATCAGCAGCTATCCGCACCCCAAGTTGATGCCCGAGTTCTGGCAGTTCCCCACGGTGTCGATGGGCTTGGGGCCGCTGATGGCCATTTACCAGGCGCGCTTCTTGAAATACCTGCATGCGCGCGGCATCGCCGACACGTCACAGCGCAAGGTGTGGGTGTTTTGCGGCGACGGCGAAATGGACGAACCCGAGTCGCTCGGTGCCATCGGGTTGGCGGCGCGAGAAAAACTCGACAACCTCATCTTCGTTGTCAACTGCAATCTGCAACGGCTGGACGGCCCGGTGCGCGGCAACGGCAAGATCATTCAAGAACTCGAAGGCGAATTCCGCGGCTCGGGTTGGAACGTCATCAAGTTGCTGTGGGGCAGCTACTGGGATCCGCTGCTGGCGCGCGACAAGGAAGAAATTCTGCGCAAAGTGATGATGGACACCGTCGACGGTGACTACCAAGCCATGAAGGCCAATGACGGCGCTTTTGTGCGCAAGCACTTTTTCGGTCAGCACCCCAAGCTGCTGGAAATGGTGGCCAAGATGAGCGATGACGACATCTGGCGCTTGAACCGGGGCGGCCACGATCCGCAAAAGGTTTATGCCGCCTACCACCGCGCCGTGAACCACAAAGGCCAGCCTACGGTCTTGCTGATCAAAACCGTCAAGGGTTTCGGCATGGGCAAAAGCGGCGAGGGCAAGAACACCGCGCATCAGACCAAGAAGCTCACCGACGACGACATCAAGAGCTTTCGCGACCGCTTCAACATTCCGGTGAATGACGAGCAAATTGCGGCGGGCATTCCCTTTTACAAACCGGCCGACGACACGGTCGAAATGAAGTACCTGCACGAGCGCCGCAAGGCGCTGGGCGGTTATTTGCCGCACCGCCGCACCAAGGCCGACGAGAACTTGGCCGTGCCGCCGCTGGACACGTTCAAAGCCGTGCTCGAGCCGACAGCCGAAGGCCGTGAAATCAGCACCACGCAGGCCTATGTGCGTTTCCTGACGCAACTGCTGCGCGACAAACAGCTTGGGCCCCGCGCCGTGCCCATCTTGGTTGACGAAGCACGCACCTTCGGCATGGAAGGCCTGTTCCGGCAGATCGGCATCTACAACCCGGAAGGGCAAAACTACACGCCGGTCGACAAAGACCAGGTCATGTATTACCGCGAAGCGGTCGACGGCCAAATTCTGCAAGAAGGCATCAATGAAGCCGGTGGCATGGGCAGCTGGATCGCGGCAGCCACCAGCTACTCCACCAACAACCGGGTGATGATTCCGTTCTACGTTTACTACTCGATGTTCGGTTTCCAGCGCATCGGCGACATGGCATGGGCCGCTGGCGACATGCAAGCCCGCGGCTTCTTGTTGGGTGGCACGTCGGGGCGCACCACGTTGAACGGCGAGGGCCTGCAACACGAAGACGGTCACAGCCACATCCTGGCCAGCACCATTCCCAACTGCGTCAGCTACGACCCGACCTTTGCACATGAAGTGGGCGTCATCCTTCACCACGGCTTGAAGCGCATGGTGGAAAAGCAGGACAACGTGTATTTCTACATCACCTTGCTGAATGAAAACTACCCCATGCCGGGGCTGCGTGCCGGCACTGAGGACGAAATCATCAAGGGCATGTACTTGCTGAATGAAGCTGAAAACGCGGGCCCCAAAAAATTGCCTTGCGTCAACTTGCTCGGCAGCGGCACCATCCTGCGCGAAAGCATTGCGGCAGCGGCCTTGCTCGACAAAGAGTGGGGCATCTCAGCCAACGTTTGGAGCTGCCCGAGCTTCAACGAGCTGACCCGCGACGGCCAGGACGCCGAGCGTTGGAACTTGCTGCATCCGCTGGAAAAAGCGCGTGTGCCGTTTGTGACGCAGCAGCTGGAAAAGTTTGTCGGACCGGTGGTGGCCTCGACCGACTACATGAAGAACTACGCCGAACAAATTCGCGCTTTCATTCCGAAAGGACGCACCTACAAAGTATTGGGCACCGACGGCTTCGGTCGCAGTGATTTCCGCAGCAAGTTGCGCGAGCACTTCGAGATCAACCGCCACTACATCGTGGTGGCTGCGCTGAAAACGCTGGCCGACGAAGGCACGCTGCCCATGGCGAAAGTGGCCGAGGCGATTGCCAAGTACGGCATCAATGTGGACAAGGTCAATCCGCTGTACGCGTAATGGGACGGCTTTAAAAAAACAGAACCTCGCTGGAGACAGAACATGGCATTGGTCGAAGTCAAAGTCCCGGACATCGGTGACTTCAAAGAGGTCGAAGTGATTGAGTTGCTGGTCAAGCCCGGCGACACCGTCAAGCTTGAGCAGTCACTGCTCACGGTCGAGAGCGACAAAGCATCGATGGAAATCCCGTCATCGCATGCAGGCGTGGTGAAAGAGCTGCGGGTCCAGCTGGGCGACAAGGTGGCCGAGGGGTCGATGGTGTTGGTGTTGGAGGTGGGCGAGGCTGCAGCAGCGGCTGCCAGCGCGCCTGCTGCCGCGCCGGTTGCACCGTCAACGTCGGCGCCCGTGGTGGCGATTGCAACGTCGGTTGCTGCGCCCGGCAATGCTTCAAATTCACCTCCGCCGCAGCCGCCCAGAGTGATCCAAGAACCAGCAACCAATTCGTCTCTGATCGAGGTTTTGGTCCCTGATATTGGAGACTTTGACGAAGTGGCAGTGATTGAGGTCATGGTCAGGGTGGGAGATGCCATCAAGCTGGAGCAAAGCTTGATCACGGTGGAGAGCGACAAAGCGGCCATGGAGATTCCTTCGTCACACGCGGGCATCGTCAAAGACGTGCGCGTCAAGGTGGGCGACAAGGTGGCCAAGGGAAGCTTGGTGTTGGTGGTTGAAGCGGCCGTCAGCGCCGCGCCGGCCGCGTTGACGCCGGCACCCGCACCCGCACCTGCACCTGCACCCGCAGCAGCCTCCGCGGTTGCGTCACCCCTTCCTTCAGCCGCAACAGCATCCGCAACAGCAGCCGTGACGGCAGTCGCCGCGCTTGCTGCAGACCGCGTCATACCCACCGCAGCCTTGCCGGCTCACGAGCCCAGCGTGTTGCAAGCCGCACTTCCGCATGCGTCGCCCAGCATTCGCAAATTTGCGCGTGAATTGGGTGTGCCCTTGGGCGAGCTGACTGGCACGGGTTTGAAGTCGCGCATCACCCAAGACGATGTGCAGAACTTTGTGAAAACCGTGATGGCGGGCGCCAAACAAACCGCTGCTCAGCATGCTGCGCAAACGTCGAAAACATCGCTCGCGCCGGCTTCCGCCGGCACCTTCCCTGGCCTGCTGGCTTGGCCCACAGTGGACTTCGCCAAATTCGGCCCCGTCGAGCGCAAAGACCTGTCACGCATCAAAAAAATCAGCGGCGCCAACCTGCATCGCAATTGGGTGCTGATTCCCCACGTCACCAACCACGACGACGCCGACATCACCGACCTGGAAGCCTTCCGCCTGGCGACCAATCAAGAGAACGAGAAGTCCGGTATCAAGGTCACCATGCTCGCTTTCCTCATCAAAGCCAGCGTCGCGGCACTGAAGAAGTTTCCGGAGTTCAACGCTTCGCTGGACGGCGATCAGATCGTCTACAAGCAGTACTTCCACATCGGCTTTGCGGCCGATACGCCGGGCGGCTTGATGGTGCCGGTGATTAAAGACGCTGACAAGAAAGGCGTCATGCAAATCTCGCAGGAGATGAGCGAGCTGGCCAAGAAAGCGCGCGATGGCAAGTTGAGCCCTGCCGACATGAGCGGCGGATGCTTCAGCATCAGCTCGCTCGGCGGCATTGGAGGTCGCTACTTCACGCCCATCATCAACGCGCCCGAAGTGGCCATCATGGGCGTGTGCAAAAGCAGCATGCAGCCGGTCTGGAACGGCAAAGAATTCCAAGCCCGCCTGATGTTGCCGCTCAGCTTGAGTTGGGATCACCGCGTGATCGACGGCGCAGCCGCAGCCCGCTTCAACGTGTACTTGGCGTCGATCCTGGCGGACTTTCGAAGGGTGTTGCTGTGACCACGGTGGTGGTTACGCGTCATGGCAACTCGGTCTCGATTGCGGCGGACAGCCTGGTGACTTTTGGCGACACGCGCCTGCCACATGGCTACGAGTCGAACGACAAGCTGTTCAGCGTGGGTGACTCTTGGATAGGCATGGCGGGCACGGTGGCGCACTTTCCCGTGTTGCGCCGCGCGTTGAATGCGCTGCCCGCTGACGAGCTGAAATTGCACTCGCGCGACGAAGTGTTCGACACGTTCTTGAAGCTTCACCCCAAGCTCAAAGAAAACTTTTTCATGAACGCCAAAGAGGATGACGACGATCCTTACGAGTCCATGCAATTCACCGCGCTCATCGCCAACCCGGCCGGCATCTTCGGCGTGTATTCATACCGTGAAGTGTTTGAGTTCGACCGTTTCTGGGGCATAGGCACAGGCCGGGCGTTTGCGCTGGGGGCCATGCACGCCACCGCCGACAAAGTGAAATCGGCCCGCGAACTGGCGGAAATCGGCGTGCGCGCAGGTTGCGAATTTGACAAAAATTCGGGCGGTCCCATCCGCGTCCACACCATCAAACTGAAGGCAAAGGTCTGACCATGGCCACTCTCGACATCCGGATTCCAGACATCGGCGACTTCAAAGACGTGGCGGTGATCGAGTTGTTGGTGGCGGTGGGCGACACCGTGAAGGTGGAGCAATCGCTCATCACGGTAGAAAGTGACAAGGCCTCGATCGAGATTCCGGCATCACATGCAGGCGTGGTGACCGCCCTGAAATTGAAAATCGGCGATGTGGTGAACCAGGGCAGCGTGATCTTGTCGCTGGAAGTTGCAGAGGTGAAATCAGACGCCGCGGCTGCCGCCGGCAAAGCCGTTGAAGTTGTGGAGGCTGCGGCGTTGGCGCCCGCAAGCATTCCACCTTCAACGCATTCGTCCCCGCCGAGCGGTGACGGTGCGGATCAGTTCGACATGCTTGTTTTAGGCGCCGGCCCAGGCGGTTATTCGGCGGCATTTCGCGCAGCCGACCTGGGCCTCAAAGTCGTCCTCGTCGAGCGCTACGCGGCCCTGGGCGGCGTGTGCTTGAACGTGGGCTGCATTCCCTCCAAAGCGTTGCTGCACGTTGCCTCAGTGATGGACGAAGTCAAGCATTTCGACGCCCTGGGCATCACCTTCACCCCGCCCACCATCGACCTGGGCAAGTTGCGAACGCACAAAGAAAAAGTCATCGGCAAGCTGACAGGTGGCTTGGCGGCGATGGCCAAGATGCGCAAAGTCACTGTCGTTCAAGGGACGGCCGAATTCAGCGACGCAAACCACCTCAGCGTCACTTTGCCGGATGGCAAATTGCAAGTGCTGGGCTTCAAGCGCGCGGTGATCGCGGCAGGATCTGAAGCCGTGAAATTGCCCTTTTTGCCGAAGGACGACCCCCGCGTGGTGACCAGCACCGGTGCGCTTAAATTGCAGCAAAGTCCCAAGCGCATGCTGATCGTGGGCGGCGGCATCATCGGGCTTGAAATGGGCACGGTCTACTCCACGCTGGGCGCCCGGTTGGACGTGGTGGAAATGCTCGACGGGTTGATGCAAGGCGCCGACCGCGACCTTGTCAAGGTGTGGCAAAAGATGAACGCGCCGCGCTTTGACAACATCATGCTGAAAACCAAGACCGTGGGCGCACAGGCCACAGCAGACGGCATCTTGGTGAGCTTTGAGGGCGAGGGCGCTCCCAAAGAGCCACAGCTCTACGACATGGTGCTGCAAGCCGTGGGCCGGGTACCCAACGGAAAGCGCATCGGCGCTGAAAAAGCCGGTGTGGCAGTGAGTGACCGCGGCTTCATCGCAGTCGACATTCAAATGCGAACCAACGTGTCGCACATCTTTGCCATTGGCGACATCGTGGGTCAGCCCATGCTGGCCCATAAAGCGGTTCACGAGGCGCACGTGGCGGCTGAAGTCATTGCCGGCGAGTTGCTGCAAGACGCCGCACTCAGCAAGGCGGCATTCAACGCCCGCGTGATCCCCAGCGTGGCCTACACCGACCCTGAAGTGGCGTGGGTGGGCGTGACCGAAATTGAAGCCAAGGCCCAAGGCATGAAAGTGAAAAAGGGCTTGTTCCCTTGGAGCGCTTCGGGCCGCGCCATTGCCAACGGCCGCGATGAGGGATTCACCAAGCTCTTGTTCGACGAAGCCACCCACGCCATCGTTGGCGGCGGCATCGTAGGCACGCACGCGGGCGACATGATTGGTGAAATTGCGCTGGCCATCGAGATGGGCGCCGACGCGGTGGACATCGGCAAAACCATCCACCCGCACCCAACCTTGGGCGAAAGCATCGGTCTGGCAGCAGAAGCATTTGAGGGCGTTTGCACCGATTTGCCGCCAGTGAAGCGCTGAGCCCGCGCACTTCGCACAGCCCGATCGCCGTCGCGGCTTCCGGTTGAGGGCCGCGGGCGTCAAGCTGCAAATAGGCAATCGCGCCAAAGGGTGTGCGCTCAAGTTGAGCCCGTTGGTGACGAAAAAGCCCTCATGCGCCGCGTCCTGAAACACACCGCAATCTGCGCGGTCGCGTCGCTGCGCCGACTTGGTGAGCGTGTTCGCTTGGACGGTGCTGCGGCTCGCGCGGCAGCCTGCGTGGCGCTGCTGCTGCTTGCAACGCAGCCGCAAGCTGCTGACGTTGAGCGCATGCAACAGGCTGCACTTCGCATGGGCTCCAGCGCCGTTGCCGGTGTCAAAGCCTTGCAGACCGTGCTGAATGCCTCCGCTGGTTTGAACGACGACGGCCGCTTGCAGGCGGTCAATCAGTTTTTCAATCGGCGCATTGAATATCGCGACGACATGGAAGTTTGGGGCCAAGCTGACTACTGGGCCAGCCCTTTGGAGTTGCTGGAAAAAGGGCAGGGCGACTGTGAAGACTATGTGATTGCCAAGTACTTCAGCTTGCTCACTTTGGGCATGCCCAGCTCCAAGTTGCGTTTGGTTTATGTGCGCGCTTTGTTGGGCGGCCCTGGCGGTGCGGTGCAAGCCCACATGGTTTTGGCGTACTACCCCTCGGCACCCTCGGTGCCGTCAGCTCTTCAAGGAACAGCGCCTGGGCAGGGCCCGGCGCAGGTCGAGCCGCTGATCTTGGACAACCTCATTTCCGACATCCGACCGGCGTCGCGCCGGCCCGATCTCACGCCCATCTTCAGCTTCAACAGCGACGGTTTGTGGCAAGGCGTCAGCGGCGTTCCTGATGGCGATCCATTGGTGCGCCTGTCGCGTTGGCGCGAGGTGGTGAACAAGGCACGCGCTGAGGGTTTTCTGTGATCATCGAAAACAAAATAATTGAAACCAAATGATGGGAGCAAAAGCATGTCGTTGATTCGCCAAATTTGGTTGTTACTTTGGGGCACCTTGCTTTTGGCTTTGGTTGGCGGCGTGGTGGTGAATATCAGCGTCACCCGGGACACGCTGCAAACCGAGCTGGGGCTCAAAAACACCGACAACGCGAATGCGCTGGCTCTGGTGTTGTCGCAGCAAAAAGGCGATGTTCAGTCGATGGGTTTGGTGGTCGCCTCGCAGTTCGACACCGGTTATTACCGTCGCATCCGTTTGTTGGGAGCCGATCAGCGGCCCTTTCTGACGCGCGAAGCACAGGCACAGCCCGCAAATTCACCTGTCCATGCACCAGCATGGTTTGTCTCAAGCTTGCCCATTCAAGCGCCGGTCGGGTTGGCTCAAATTTCCGACGGCTGGCGTGCCTTGGGTTCGGTCGAGGTGACCAGCCACACGGCCTTCGCGCACGACGCTTTGTGGCGCGGCAGCTTGAACGCCGCCGCGGCGTTGCTGGTCATCGGTGCGCTGGCTGCCCTGATGGCGCGGGTGGTGGTGGCTCGCATCCGCCGGCCGCTCGACGATGCAGTGGATCAGGCGCAACGTCTGGTGGCCGGTGAATACGTCACCATGCCTGAACCCGCAGCACCGGAGCTTCGCCGCGTCACCCGCGCGATGAACACCATGGTCGGGCGCCTGAAGCTGACCTTTGATGCGCAGGCCAGTCAGCTTGAGATTTTGCGGCGCGAAGCCACTTGTGATCCCCTGACCGGCCTGGCCAACCGCAAGCAATTCATGGGCTTGCTGGAAGTGACGCTGAATCGCGAGGACGGCCCGGTAGAAAGCGGTTTGCTGCTGCTGCGAGTGATGCAGCTGGCGGCTGTGAATCGACAGATCGGCCACGCCGCCACCGACCGCATGCTGTTGGCCGTCACCGAGGTCTTGCAGGCGTACACCGAGCGAGTGAAGGGCTGCAGTCTGGGTCGACTGAACGGTTCTGACTTTGCCTTGTGCCTGCCCGCAGGCGGTGTGGCGCTCGAAACAGCGCGTGCGCTCGCCGAATCGCTCAAATTGCTGCTGCCCAGCTTTGGCGAGGGCTTGGGCGCTGACATCGCCGTGGCCATCGGCGCTGTTGAAATGCAGCGCCTTCGGCCGGTGTCTCAGGTCATGAGCTCAGCAGACGGTGCGCTGGCCATGGCCGAATCGCACGGCGCGTATTCGGTCGAGTTGGCCGATCAAGTTGGCCCGACCGCCAGTTTGTTGGGGGCTCAGGTTTGGCGTCAGCAAATTGATCTGGCGCTGAGGCCGGTGCGCGGCGTGGGTTCTGACGCCGCAATGGTGGCTGGAACGGTTGCTGAAACCGCGAGCGGGGCCAGGTTGGCGCGCTACCCGCTCATCAACCGCGTCAGTGAACTGGTGCATTGGGAATGCCCGCTGCGTCTGCATCTGGAGCCCGGAGGTACTTTTGAGCCGGCCTCTCGCTGGCTGCCATTGGCGCTGCGCAGCCGTCTTACCGCAGCCGTTGATGAGCGCGCTGTGGCATTGGCGCTGGCGGATATTGACCAAGACGGCACGGCGCGCTGCGTCAACCTGAGTGCGGCGTCTTTGACTGACTCCGGGTTCGCGGCGCGCCTGCGTGCACAGTTGATGGATGCGCCGCGCGCCAGCCGGCAGCTCTGGCTGGAGGTGCCCGAAATTGCCGCTGTGGAGCACTTTGAAGCGGTGCAGGAGTTGGGCCGTCAGCTCAGACCGACAGGCATCCGTTTTGGCATCGAACACGCAGGGCCGCAGCTTAGTCAAATTGACCGTTTATTCGAAGCGGGTTTGGACTACGCCAAGCTCGATGCATCAAGCACCCAAGGCTTGGCGGGCGACACGCAGCGCATGCACTTTGTGCGCGGCATGGTGGCTTTGCTGCACGGCTTGGCGGTGCAGGTGTTCGCCGAAGGCGTGGTGGACGCGGTGGACGCCAAGGCGCTGTGGCACTGCGGCGTCGACGGCATTACCGGGCCATGGGCGAGCCAGGAGCGTGCTGACTTGGTGGGCTGAGGTGTGCCGAATTTGCGGTTTGAACTCAGGGCTTGAACGCCGTGCGTTCTTCGCTCGCAAGTAAAGCCCTGTAACTCAGGTTTGTCGAGGCCAAGTCCTGTCGGCGACGCAACGCGCTGACACGTTATGAAAGCAAGGCAGCTTGCCGCTGCTATCAAGGCTTTCGAATGAACCTCATTCAGCTGAAATTGAACGCGCTCTTGCGGTATGCCTGTGCCGGTGCCTGTGCCTCGGCGGCGGCCTTGGTGGTTGTGGCAGCGGCGACCGTTGCAGGCAGCTCGCCAGCCATGGCCGCTTACGACTCATCAAACAATGTCGACCCGCCCGGACGCGTCGGCCGATTGTCTGAAATCACGGGTCAGGTTTGGATGTTCAGCCCCGGAGCGGGTGAATGGGCAGCCGCCGTGCGCAACCGGCCACTGACCAGCGGCGACCGCTTGTCCACGGATTCCGGGGCGCGCGCTGAGCTGCACATTGGCTCCACCACCGTGCGGCTCGACTCGGGCAGCGAGCTCGAAGTGCTGCAACTCGACGACAACCGAACGGTTTTGCAGTTGCACAGCGGCTCCACCTCCGTGCGCCTGCGCCAGCGTGATACCGCCGCCCAATTTGAGCTGCGCACCGCTGAAGGCCGCTTCCGCGCTCAGCGCACCGGCCGCTACCGCTTTGACCGCCAAGACGGCACCAGCCAGGTCACCGTTTGGGCCGGGCAGGCTTACTTTGAAGGCCAGGCCAGCGCGCTGACCGTGGGTGCTGGCCAACGCGCCGAGTTTTGGCTCGACAACCGCAACGCCGCGCAGTACAGCATCACCGAACCCGTGCGCGATGCGTTCGCTGCATACAACTCTGAGCGCGATCAACGCGACGACCGCAGTGCGTCATCGCGCTATGTGTCACCCGAGATGACCGGTATCGAAGACCTCGACCGCAACGGCCGTTGGGAACAAAACGCCGATTACGGAGCCCTGTGGATACCGCGCGCGGTGGCCCCCGGTTGGGCGCCTTATTCCGTAGGCCATTGGGCTTTTGTGCAGCCGTGGGGCTGGACCTGGATCGACGACGCACCCTGGGGCTTCGCACCCTTTCATTACGGCCGGTGGGTCTACCTGCGCAACAACTGGGCCTGGGCCCCGGGCACTTTGGTGAATCGGCCTGTCTATGCACCTGCGCTGGTGGCTTGGATAGGCAGTCCGCGCGTCAGCATCGGTATTTCCATTGGCAGCGGCGGCGGTAACTACGGTGCGTCAGTGGGTTGGTTTCCGCTTGCGCCGCGCGAGGTCTATGTGCCCAGCTACCGCGTCAGTCCGCGCTACGTGGAGCAGGTCAACATCACCCACGTCACCAACATCACCAACATCACAACCATCATCAACAACCCCCAAGCGGCCGTGCGCGACATCGATTTCAGCAACCGCAAGTTTCACCACGCGATCACCACCGTGCCTGAGGCTGTGATGGTGGGCCGCGACAACGTCGCACCCGCGGCGGCGCAGTGGCGGGCGGCGAACCCCGGGCGGTTTGAGTCGCAAGATCGCAGCCAAAGAGGTGGCCAGCGCGAGGAGTTCGGGCGCAACGCGCCAGCGCTAAAGGGGTCGTCCGCACCGATGATGACGATGGCCGCGCCACCAGTTGCCGCACCGGTGTCCGCGATGGCGGCAAATCCAATGCGAGAGCCAGCGCGTCAGCGCGAACCCGGCGCATCGCCGCCGGGCACGTCGATGACGGCGCCCACCATGACGGCGCCCACCAATGCAGCGCCTGCAACGACATTGCAAGGTGGTCGTCCCACGATGCGCACTGCCGACGACAGCGCCCACGCCCCCCGTGAAGGTGCGGGTTCAGATCGGCCGCCGCGCGAGCGTGAGCGTGAACGCGGGCAGGAAGTCGCGCGTCCCGCGATGAGCTCGCCTGCCTTGCCGCCCGTGGTTGCGCCTGCCGCTCAGATGCGTCCGGCGCAGGGGCAGCAGCGCGCGGGGCCGGCTGTCGAGCCGCGCGCGGAGCCGCGGTCAGTGCCGTCGGTAGTGACGACCCGTGCGGCACCGCCTGCCAACGTCACGCCGCCGCCGGTAACGGCTCCCGCGCCGGCCCGCATGGAAGGGCCTCGCGGTCCAGCTCGTGAAGGCGCGTCAGCAGAGCCACGCAGGCATTCGCAAGATGAGAAAGGCGAAGGCCGCCGCAACAACTCACCGCGCGCGGTGGAGTAAATCTGAAAGGCGGCCGCGACAGTCAGCCCAACAGCGGCTTCAGCACCACCCAGACGTTGTTGAACATGGCTGGATGCGCCTGAGCGTTGGGGTGAATGCGGTCCGCCTGAAACAAGCCTTCTGCCTGTGGCGCGTCGGCCACGCCCTTGAGCAAAAACGGCACCAAGCTCGCGTTTTCGGACTTCGCCACCGCAGCAAACAACTTGTAAAAGTCTTCCGCATATTTACGGCCGTAGTTGGGTGGCATTTGCATGCCCACCACGACCACGGCAGCGCCTGCGGCTTTTGAGGCTTTCGTCATCTCGGCCAAATTGGTTTGCGTCATGCCCAGCGGCAAGCCGCGCAGTGCGTCGTTCGCACCCAACTCCAAAATCACGTGCGTGGGCCGGTGCTGGCGCAGCAGCGCGGGCAGGCGCGAGCGGCCACCCGATGTGGTGTCGCCGCTGATGCTGGCGTTCACGACGACCGCATGGCGTTTGTCTCGAACCAGTTGTTTCTCCATCAAGGCCACCCAGCCGGTTCCTCGCGCCAGTCCGTACTCCGCCGACAAGCTGTCACCGACCACCAAAAGTGTCAGGCGCTTGGGTGAAGTCACGGGCGTGGTGGAGGTCGTGGCGGCAGCGGTTGCGGCTGGGGTTGCGGCATTCGCGTTGTGGCTCAAAAGGCCGCTGAAAGCCGCCAGGCCGGCCAACGCGCCCAGCGCGGTAAAGTGCCGCAGTGCCTCACGTCGAGGGCTGTTTTTTTGTTTCAGCACGGCCGAATTTGTCAACATGTCAGAACCCATTATTGAAGTCGATGCAGTTACCAAACAGGTCAGCGATTCCACCGGAGCGCTCACCATACTTCATGAAATCAGCTTCAGTTTGCAGGCACGCCAATCGGCTGCCATCGTTGGCGCCTCAGGCTCCGGCAAAAGCACCTTGCTGGCGTTGATTGCCGGTTTGGACACGCCCAGCACCGGGTCGGTTCGCCTGGACGGCATCGATATTTTTTCCATCAGCGAGGACGCACGCGCCGCTGTGCGGGCTGCGAAGTTGGGATTTGTCTTTCAGAGCTTTCAGTTACTCGCCAACCTCACCGCGTTGGAAAACGTGATGCTGCCGCTGGAATTGCAAGGCCGCGCTGATGCGCGCGCTTTGGCTGCCGACATGCTGGGCCGCGTGGGCTTGGGTGAGCGCCTGCGTCACTACCCCAAAGTGTTGTCTGGCGGTGAGCAGCAACGCGTCGCCCTGGCTCGCGCGTTTGTGGTGAAACCTGCAGTTTTGTTGGCCGACGAACCCACCGGCAGCCTTGACTTTGCCACCGGCGAGCGCGTCATGGACTTGATGTTCGACCTCAACCGCGAGAGCGGAACCACGCTGGTGATGGTCACGCACGACACCCGCATCGCGCAGCGCTGCGACCGTCAACTGCGTATCGAAGCTGGGCGTTTGGTGTGACGCGCTGACGCGTTGCAAAGCGCAAAAAAAGCGCCAAATGGCGCTCTTTTTTTACTGACACAGCAAAAACTCACTGCGTGAATTTGTAATCAGTCTTGGCTCGGGCGCGAATTTCATCGCGAAACGCACCCATTTTCAACTGACCCAAACGCTGCTCAATTTGGGCCCGTACTTCTGGTAGCGGGGGAAATTTGGCGTCTCGGGTGTCTTCCAGTTTGATGATGTGGAAACCAAACTGTGACTTCACCGGCGTCTCGGTCATCTCGCCTTTTTTCAGCTTCACCATGGCCTGCGAAAACTCGGATACGTAAGAGTTGGGGCTGGCAAAGTCGAGGTCGCCGCCGTTTTCTCCCGAGCCTGGATCTTTGGATTCCTTTTTAGCCACATCTTCGAACTTGGCACCTGCTTTGATCTTGGCAACAACCGCTTTGGCCTCGTCTTCCTTTTCTACCAAGATGTGGCGGGCGCGGTACTCGGTGCCGCCCGACTGGCCTTTGAATTTCTCGTACTCGGCCTTGATTTCAGCTTCGGTAGGGGCGTTCTTTTTTTGGAAATCGTTGAACAAGGTTTGTACCAAGACAGCCTGGCGCGCTTGCTCCATTTGAATCTTGTATTCCGGGTTGGCGGCCAAGCCACGCTTCTCGGCTTCTTGCAGGTAGATCTCGTCCAGCACAACCTTGTCGCGCGCGCGCTGTTCAATGTCGGGCGGCAGTTGTTGGCCTTGTGCGGCCGCCTGCGCGCTGACCTGTTTGATCAGCGCGTCTACGCGGGCTTTGGGTACCGCTTTGCCGTTGACGATGGCAATGTTTTGAGCGTGCGTCGTGAGCGGGCTGAGCAAGGCCAAGGCCACTGCAAACACTGCCGCTGTTGCCGCGGTGTTGGACACACGAATGACTAGCTTCTTCATGAGCGAGAGCCTTTCAAGGCAATAAGAATTCGAGAGAAAACGTGGGGACTGGAATCGGACTGACCCCAGTTCTTAAAGTTCGCTCGGTGTTCGAGCGTCAATGGCCAGTGCGTGAATATTTCCGCCGGCACTGCCTTCAATTTGTGCCTTCAAAGAATCATAAACGAGCCGATGTCGGGCCAAGCGGTTCAGGCCAGCGAAGCGTTCGCTGACCACCCGAACGCTGAAATGGCGGCCCTCTTTGGCGCCTGCATGGCCGGCGTGGAGGTGGCTGTCGTCTTGCACTTCCAGCGCCACGGGTGCGAGTGAAGCGCGCAAAAGTTTGTCTATCTGTTCAGACGTGATGTTCATGCTTGACGATGGCAGTTGAGGAGGCGCGTCATTTCACGACGGCAATTTGGGCGGTTTGTTTTCCGCGTCATCGGGTTTGATGTGGCGCGTCAAATAGATGCCCTGCGCCAAGGTGAACACCAACATCAAACCCATGCCGCCGAAGAGCTTGAAGTTGACCCATGTGGCTGTGTCGAAGCTGTATGCCACATACAGATTAAGCAGGCCCATCAGCGCAAAGAAAGCGATCCACGCGAAGTTCAGGCGCTGCCACACGCCGCTGGGCAGTTCCAACTGCGCACCCATCATGGCCTGCAGCAGGTTCTTGCGGAAGAAGGTTTGACTGATCCAAAACGACAGACCCATGGCCCAGTACAAAACGCTGGGCTTCCACTTGATGAAGGTTTCGCTATGAAACCACACCGTGGCTCCGCCCAAAACAACCACCAGCGCCAGACTGATCCACAACATCATGTCAATTTTCTTGCCGCGTGCAAGCAAGAACAAGATTTGCGCCATCGTGGCCACCATCACCACCAAGGTTGCCAACAACACGGGCGCTTCGCTGGTGCCCACTACGCCGCCGGATACCAAGAAACCGAAATGTTCCGACGCGAATCTTGCGGCCCACTCCTTTTGCGCTTCGGCGTATTTGAAGGTGCCGAAAAACAGCAGGATGGGCAAAAAATCGAGCAGAATTTTCATCAGGGGCGGGGGCGTTGGAGGGCGTCGGTCAACATGAATAAGCGGCTGCGCGGGTTCAAAGTTTCGGCGCGAAGTCTATCGCTGCCGAATTGATGCAAAAACGCTCGCCAGTGGGCATGGGCCCGTCATTGAACACATGTCCAAGATGCGAGCCGCATCGGTTGCAGCGCACTTCCACGCGCACCATGCCGTGCGCTCGGTCTTCTACCCTCTCGATCACTTCACTGTTGATGGATTTGGAATAGCTGGGCCAACCGCAACCGGCATCGAATTTCGTGTCGGCCACAAACAGCGGCGTGCCGCACCCCACGCAGTTGTAGCGACCGGGTTGCCAGTGATCCCAATACTGGCCCGTGAATGGCCGCTCAGTGGCTGCGTGCCGCGCCACTTGGTACTGCATCGGGTCGAGTTGGGCCTTCCAGTCGGCATCTGTTTTTTCGACGGCGTAAATTTTTGTTTTTTCGTTGGTCATGAGGAGCAAGAAACTTCAAGGTGTTGCGCCCAGTCGGGCGGGAAGTCGGCATAAGCCGCGTGTTCGGGCTGTTCGTCAAACGGGCACTGTAATAGTTCATGCAATTTTTGAACTTCGGCGAAGTCACCCAACTTTGCGCGCTGGATGGCCACGTCGGCCAAGTGATTGCGCAGCACGTACTTGGGGTTCACTCGGTTCATCGCCAGCGCCCGCACGTCGTCGAAGCTGCCTTCATCAAGCAGGCGTTGGCGATAGCCGAGAGCCCAAACGTCGAAGGCTTCGCGGTCGATGAACATGTCGCGCACTTCATCGGTTGATGCGCCGGCACTCCGCGCATCAGGCGCGCTTTTGAAACTGCTCATTCGGCGCCACGTAATCGTGAAGTCGCAGCGGTCTTTCGCCATCAGTTTGAGCAGATCGTCGATCAATGCTTGGTCGCCGTCTTGCGCGGTGGTCAGGCCCAGCTTGGCTCGCATCTTGGCCATGAAACTGTCCATGAACGCGACTTTGTACGGCTCTAGCGCGGCCAGTGCGGCGTCGCTGTCAGCAATCAATGGCATCAGAGCCCGAGCCAGTGCGTGCAAATTCCAAAATGCAATATTTGGTTGGCGTGCAAATGCGTATCGGCCTTGCTGGTCGGTGTGGTTGCAAATGTGGCCAGGGTCAAAGGCGTCAAGAAAGCCGTAAGGGCCGTAATCAATGGTCAGCCCCAAGACAGACATGTTGTCGGTGTTCATCACGCCGTGGCAAAAACCCACCGCCTGCCAACAGGCCAGCATCTCTGCGGTGCGCAGCGACACGGCGTTCAACAGGGCAGCATAAGGATTGGCAGCCGCTTGGCACTCTGGGTAGTGATTCGTGATCACAAAGTCGGCGAGTTGCTTCAACTGCGTTGGCTCATCGAATTGCGCAAAGTGCTCAAAGTGACCGAAGCGTATGAAGCTGGGCGCCACTCGCGTCACGACGCTTGCGGTTTCCAGCGACTCGCGCAGCACAGGCAATGCCGATCCAGTGATGCACAAAGCGCGCGTGGTGGGGATGCCCAGGGCGTACATGGCCTGCGAACACAAGAATTCGCGGATAGAAGAGCGCAACACGGCGCGTCCGTCGCCCATGCGCGAGTAGGGCGTCAGGCCGGCGCCTTTGAGCTGCAATTCCATGGCGCCGGATGGCGTGTCGATTTCTCCAAGCCACAAAGCGCGGCCGTCACCGAGTTGCCCCGCCCAGTGGCCGAACTGATGACCGCTGTAAACGCTGGCCAGCGGCTGCATTCCCGGCCACTGTGCATTGCCGCTGAAGACTTGCAATGGATCCAGGCCCGCAGGCTGCCACCAATTTTTTGGCCATCCGAGGCTGTGGGCGCAGCTTGCGCTTCGCGCCACCCAGTGCGGATCTGGCATGGCGCTTGGTGACAACTCGGTAAAAAACTCATGCCCCAGGGCACGGAATCGATTCAACCAAGTCAGCGGAAAGCCAGACGGTTCCAAAGAAAGGCTCGGCCTCGCAGAAGGTGTGTATTCGTTCATTCGCTGCAGTGTATTCAAGGGCATGTTGCTTGCATCGTTACCCAATTTGGCGTGCACTGTTTTGTCATCCAGGAGACAAACGTGTCGGGTAGTCCCTGAACTCGATCAAGGTCGCGATCCGGTATCGTCCGCGCAGATCAAATCACCCGGAGAACTCCATGACGTTTGCCCCCAAGACCTTGACCCTGAGCATCGCATTTGCGCTGAGCTTTGGTTCTTCCGTTGCCATGGCCCAAAAAGCCGCTGCGGTGAATTTGAAAGAAACTGTGAAGATTGCGTGGATCGATCCGCTGTCAGGCCTGATGGGACCAGTGGGTTCCAACCAGCTCAAGAGCTTTCAGTTTTTTGCTGAGAAATTCAGCGCCAACAACCCGGCCGGTGTGAAGTTTGAAGTGATCGGAATCGACAACAAACTCAGCCCAACTGAAAGCTTGAACGCGCTCAAGTCGGCGCTGGACCAAGGCGTGCGCTACATCACCCAGGGCAACGGATCATCGGTCGCCGGTGCGTTGATAGATGCTGTGAACAAGCACAACGAGCGCAACCCTGGCAAGGAAGTTATCTTCCTGAATTACGCAGCAGTTGACCCCGACTTCACCAACAGCAAGTGCAGCTACTGGCACTTCCGTTTCGACGCTGACACCTCCATGAAGATGGAAGCGATGACTACATTTATCAAAGACCAGCCGGATGTGAAGAAGGTGTATTTGCTGAACCAGAATTACTCGCACGGCCAGCAGGTAGCGCGTTTCGCCAAAGAGAACCTGTCGCGCAAGCGCCCCGACGTTCAAGTCGTAGGCGAAGACCTCCATCCATTGGCCCAAGTGCGCGACTTCGCCCCCTACATCGCCAAAATCAAAGCGGCGGGTGCTGATACCGTCATCACCGGCAACTGGGGCTCTGATCTGTCGCTCCTGGTCAAGGCCGCCAACGAAGGCGGCTACACCGGCAAGTTTTTCACCTACTACACCGGCGTTACGGGCACGCCTACCGCTTTGGGCACAGGAGGCGCCGGCCGCGTCTATCAAATCGCCTACAGCCACTACAACATGGGCGGGGCCATGCAGGGCTGGATGAACGAATTCAAGACCAAGTTCAATGACGATTTCTACACTGGTGCGGTGGTGGCGGTTTACAGCGCTTTGGGTGAAGCGATGGCCAAAGCAAAATCTACCGACCCTGTGAAAGTGGCCGCGGCGATGGAAGGCTTGAAGTTCAAGAGCTTCAACGGTGAAGTGGAGATGCGCAAAACCGACCACCAGTTGCAACAGCCTTTGTTCATGACGGTGTGGCAGAAAACAGATGCCAAGAATTCCTACAGCCCAGAAAACACCGGCATGACCCTGGTGCCAGTTAAAACGTTTGAGTCGTACATCTCCAGCACGCCCACAAGCTGCCAGATGAAACGTTCTTAAGTCGGTTTTGAAGTAACGAGAGCCCGATTCGGTAGACCGCATCGGGCTCCTTCAATTTCAGGGTTCATCCCTAAGCTCAGCGCGCTTGTTCTTTTGGAGCCGCGGCATCCAACGAAAGCCTCATCACGATGGAGTTCTTCACCATCTCCATGCTCAACGGCCTGAGCTACGGCCTGCTGTTGTTCATGCTGAGTTCAGGGCTCACGCTGATTTTCAGCATGATGGGCGTGCTGAACTTTTCGCACGCCAGTTTCTACATGCTCGGTGCCTACGTGGGCTACAGCGTCGCGCGGTTGACCGGTTTTTGGCCAGGGCTCATCCTGGCGCCTTTGGTGGTGGGCGCGCTGGGGGCCTTGTTCGAGCGAACCTGCCTGCGCAAAGTACACAAGTTCGGACACGTACCAGAACTGCTGGTGACCTTCGGTTTGTCCTATGTGATCTTGGAGTTGGTGCAGCTGATTTGGGGACGCACTGCCGTGGAGTTTTTGCCGCCTGAAGTGCTCCGCGGCCCCGCCTTCACGTTGGTACAAAGCTCGGTAAACGGTTTGAGTTTGTTGTGGGGCGCTGCTCCGGCCGCTTTGTGTCAATCGGCCGATGCGGCGGTGCGCATCGTTTGCTCGCCATTTCCTGCCACACGCGGCTTCATGATGATGGTCGCGCTCTTGATGTTGATCGCTCTGTGGTTGCTCTTAACACGCACCCGCATCGGCTTGGTGATTCAGGCTGCACTGACGCATCCTGATTCTGTGGAGTCACTGGGTCACAACGTGCCGCGGGTTTTCATGCTGGTGTTTGGCGCGGGCGCCGGTTTGGCTGGTTTGGCCGGTGTGATCGGCGGCAGCACCTTCGTGACCGAGCCGGCCA